>CALLRY010000137.1:0-8056 GCA_938014285.1 uncultured Collinsella sp.
GCCATTTTGGTCACAAGCTGCCGATAGGTTCTGGGTGACCTTCGACAAGGAGGACGCGAATTCTCTTCTGGAAGGGGAGCGCGTCTACCATTGCCACTATCCGACGAACCGCAACATCCCGAACCTGCTGAAGAACACGGTTCTCGCCTGGAAGGTGCTCCGCAAGGAGCGTCCTAACCTAATTATCTCGTCTGGAGCTGCCGTGGCAGTTCCTTTCTTCGTACTGGGCAAGCTGCTGGGTGCCAAATGCGTTTACGTAGAGGTGTTCGACCGCGTGGATAAGCCGACCATGACAGGTCGGATGCTCAACGGGATCGCTGACCTGTTCGTTGTCCAGTGGCCGGAGCAACTGGAAGTATACAAGCACGCCGTGAACCTCGGCTCGATTTTCTAAGAAGTGGTCGAATGATTTTCGTTACCGTGGGCACCCACGAGCAGCAGTTCAATCGCTTGGTCAAGGCTGTCGACGAACTCAGGGCGGACGGGATACTTACGGAACCGGTTTTCATTCAGACAGGCTATTCAACATATGAGCCTATCCATTGTGATCACTCGCGTTTTGTGCCGTTCCATCAGATGAAGAATTATATGGAAGTTGCGGATGTGGTGATTACGCATGGTGGCCCTTCGAGCTTCATTGAGGCGATGGCGGCCGGGAAGGTCCCTGTTGTTGTTCCGCGTCGAGGGGACCTTGGCGAACACGTGAGTGATCATCAAGCGGATTTCGTTCGCATTGTGGCGGAGCGCCAGGGCGGTATCGTGCCTATTTATGACGTTAAAGAGCTGCCTCAAGCAATAGAACGAGCCCGTGAACTTTCATGCGGAACCTATTTTAAGAGCCATAACTTAGAGTTCTGTAAGGAGCTCTGTGGTTTGATTGAGGAGCTTTAACCCCATGATACCCAAGAAGATTCATTACATTTGGTTTGGCGGTAATCCGCTTCCCCCTCTAGCTGAACGCTGCATTGCTTCATGGGAAAAATATATGCCAGGCTACGAGATCGTTCGCTGGGACGAATCAAACTTTGATACTGATTGCTGTGATTATGTTCGCGAAGCTATAAGCGTAAAGAAATGGGCATTTGCAAGCGACTATGCGCGATTCAAGATTTTGTATGAGCATGGAGGGGTCTACTTAGATACTGATGTCGAGCTTTTGAAGCCTCTCGATGAAATTATTCAAAGGGGCCCTTTTATGGGTTTTGAACAGGATTTCAGCTCTGGTGCTGCCGGCGCTGTCGCTCCGGGGCTTGGCCTTGCGGCCAATCCGGGGCTTGGCCTCTACAAGACTATCCTCGATTCCTATGAGTCTGATCACTTTATAAAGACTGGTGGTGTCTACGACCAGACCACTGTCGTTGTTCGTACAACTGATATTCTTAAAGGTCTTGGACTTGAAGATAAACCTGGCATCCAAGAAGTTGCTGGGATAACTATTTATCCAAGTGAATATTTTTGCCCAAAGGATTTCCTTACGCATGAGATTAACGTAACTGAAAATACGTATGCCATTCATCATTTCGACGGATCATGGGCTGGACCGGCGACGCATTTTAAGCATAAAGTTATGAGAGCGGTTGGCCCTAGAGGGGTTATTCTTTTCAAGGCGTTTAAGAACATAATTAAGGGTGTTCGTTAATGGGCAACGCATTATTAACGATATTTACACCGACCTATAATCGTATTAATGAGCTTGAGCGCCTGTATTCATCACTAATATCTCAGACCGACTTTCGATTCGAATGGCTCATTGTGGATGATGGATCGACTGACGATACTGAGAACATGGTTATCTCTTGGTTAGACACGTCGCCCTTTCCTATTCGATATATCAAACAGCCGAACTCTGGAAAACACGTTGCACATAATCTTGGTGCTGCTGAGGCATCTGGAGAGTATTTTATTTGCGTTGACTCGGACGACTGGCTTGAGCCCAACGCAGTGGAGACTATCTTGCACGACGTAACAGCTTTGGATACGGAAGAAGGTCTTCTGTATCCAAGGCTGTTTGCTGCGCAAACAGCCTTGGATACATGGTTTCCCGATGGTGCTGACAAGATTGAGCTTGCCGATATGCGCATGAAATACGGTCTCGTCATCGAGACGGCGATTGTTTTTAACACTGATGTTTTAAGGCGGCATCCATTTCCCGTTGTTCAGGGCGAGCGTTTCATTCCTGAAGGCTCGGCTTACTACGACTTCGTTGCTCCCGAGCTGTTTTGCGTGCACAACGAACCCTTCTACAGATGTGAATACCTCGAGGAAGGTCTCACCAAAAACATCTGGAAGAATTGGCTGGGCAGCCCCGTGGGTACGCGCATGGCACTTGTCAAGCGACATGAATCTGCCAGGCGGTACTCGAGCGTCCGAGCGCTGAGGGAAAGAATTTCGGCCCTCGTCGGAATCGAGTCCCTGAACATGGCGGTCGCTGAGCCCGTCTTCTCCGGAATCGATTCTAATAGGGTATTTGCCCTCCTTGTATTCCCCTTGTCTGTGCTGGTCGAAAGGAGACGTTTTGGAAGGAAAGTATCTTGATTAAGCGCAAGGCTGCCATAAAGCAATACACCGACATGAATGCGGGGAACGTTTCCTCCATGAGAGTCGTGGACCTTCTGTACTGCGCGTATCTTTTCTCGGTCGTGTTTATGAGCACGCTTGGCCTGAGCGCTGGTGACGATATTTATGTCGCCTGCGTCGGGCTCGGTGCCGCATTCGCGGTTATTAGGTTTCTTGCTATGGACTTTGATCCGCGCTTCTTCTTGATTGCAATGGGTCTTGCAGCCCTCGGCGTCATCGAGTTGGTTGTTAGCAAACGGTTCACCCTGCTACTTACGGTCATGCTGTTGGTTGGCGCCAAGGACATTGATATCAAGAGGGTGCTACTTACATTTCTGACCGCGAAAATCGTAGGACTTCTTTTCGTAGTGCTGTTTGCCGCTACGGGTATTTTTGAAGTTGAATTTTACCAGTATTATAAAATGGCGACAGACACATACATTCAGCGAGTCCTTGTAAACGGCTCCTCTACCAACGTCATGCACTTGTCTTTTCTCACGGTCGTCTTCTTGACGCTCTATATGAAAAGGGGAAATTGCGGAATTATCGTCTACCTCGTGTTTGCCGTTTTGAACATCTTGTGTGAATACATCACGGGCAGTTACATCGGCCTGTTCCTCGGCACGGGTGGTCTGCTCCTGTTCTATGTACTTCAGCATTCAGGGAAGATAAGGGAACTGTTCGTCAGGTTCTCAACGGCCGTGCTCCCGCTTCTTATCGCATTTTCGTTCGGCACTGCGTTGCTCTATGGGAGAAACGGTTTTGTCGGCGTTCTCGATAGGATTTTTCAGGGTCGTATCTATTACAACAACTTCTTTCTCAGTAACTACACGGCAAGCCTATTCGGTCATGGCATGCTGACCTCAGAGGGTAATTTTGACAATAGCTACGTCTTCGTCTTCGTTGCCTACGGATTAATTGCCTTCATTTTGCTATTCGGATCAATGCAGTTAATTGTTAAACGGCTTAAAGAAACACGCGATTGGGCATCTCTTGCATTTGTGGTTATTTACATGATTGCAGCTCTGAGTGAAAGTTTTTACCCGGCTGCTGCTGTCAATCCATCCTTATTTCTGCTTGTTCCATTACTTAGCTTTAATGGGCATTTTGATATGTGAAGCAGGGCTGCGTCCTGAATAAACAATCTACTTTATAAAACCTTGAAACCTTGTTCGTGATGGGAATAGCTTACCATGTCACAAGAAATATCGTATTCATCTAGCAAAGGCAACTTTGCACCTGTTGCGATTACAACGTTGAATAGAATCGAGTGCCTAAAAACAACGATTGATTCTCTCGGTAAATGCCATTGTGCCGAGTGCACTGACGTCTTCCCTCCTTGACGCTCGCATTTAAATTTGGACTTGTATTTGCAGTTGGTGCAGCGTTTCTTATCTTGCTGCCATCAATTAAGAACTCTGTTGCAACGGGAAACTATTCTGTTCTGTTCATGGGAATTTTAATGCTTACTTACTTCTCGACCTTTAACGGCATGGCCAATATTCCGGATGTCTACCACGTTATGGCTTTATTTTGCTTAGTGCTTAATCTGCTGGGTGAACGCACCTCTAAAAATGACTCTGTCGACTCCGCAGTCAGTGACGTTATCGGCCCGAAGGGTTTATGAGATGGTGATGCCTTCAGTGAATTCAAACGCCCCATTAGTCAGTGTCGTGATCCCGACATATTCACGTTCTGACATGCTGACTCGGGCATTGGAAAGTGTCAATTCCCAGACTTACTCTAATATCGAGATTGTTGTCGTAGATGACAATGGTAAAGGCACGAATCAACAGCTTGAGACTCAAGCTCGTGTTCTTGCATTCGAGACTCGGCCGGGCGTTGAATTGCGCTATGTCGTTCGCGAAAAAAACGGAGGCGGATCGCTTGCGCGTAACACTGGCATCGATGCTTCAAAGGCCGATTTTGTTGCCTTTCTTGACGATGATGATGAGTTTCTACCGCGCAAGCTAGAGCTGCAGATGGAACCAATGTCCGATCCTAATGTGTCGTTGACCTATGCGCACTGCAAGGGCGTCCAGTCCGATGGTACAGAGATTTACTACCGCCGAGTCTGCAACGGGGTGCCTGTTTTCGAGCAGGCCTACTGCGGCTGTATTGCGGCGACGAGCCAATGGCTGGCGCGCAAGGATGCGTTACGGAGCGGTTGCTTCAGCGATACGCCTGCGAAGCAGGACTCCATTCTCATGTTCAAGCTTTTGATAGCGGGCTTCCAGATTAGATGCGTCCCCGAGGTGCTCTCAGTCTACTACGATGACTTAGGGACGGTGAGGATAAGCACGAGCGGCAAGTCTTTGGCGGGGGAGCTGAACTATGATCGGCTCATACGGGAGTATTCTGGGGTGTTTACGCTCAACCAAAGGCGTCGTGTAGAGCATGCGATGCACTATCGCGTCGGCATGATGCTCGTTGGAATGAACGCGAGTGCTGAGGGCGCAGTCCAGCTGTTATCCTCGTTTGCGCTTGCTCCCTTTGCTTTTATACATAAAGCATATCGCGTTGTTGGTCACAATGCGAAGCAGGCTCTTAAGAAACTTAATGCTCATCGTGGTTAGGAATTGCATGTTATTAAGAAAAGCCGCTCGCTGTGTTAGGCACCCTTCGCTTGTTAGGTTCGAGATTGAGAGGCGTTCCAGGCTGCGTGAGGTCAGTAAATTTGATTTTCGCCCTTACATGAGCGCGCCCATCAGCAATAATACATATATATCTCTTACAAGCTATGGGGCGCGTCTCAATGCGGTCCATATGGCCATCCGTTCCCTACTCATGCAATCAGTGAGACCCTCAAAGGTTCTGCTTTATCTTGATGAGTCTATCCAAAGGGACACGCTTTCCGATGATTTGCTTGACCTTGAACAATATGGTCTTGAAATCAGAATGGGTTACGAGGATTTGGGGCCGCACAAGAAATATCTCTTCGCATTTCAAGAGTTCCCGGACTCGCTCATTATCACGGCGGACGATGATCTCATCTATCCAGCAGACATGGTCGAATCGCTTCTCACGGCCCACGAGGCTGTTCCCTATTGCGTTGTGGCAAGGCGCTGCCATCTCATAGGGTTTGATGTTGCCGGAGATTTACTTCCTTATGAAAAATGGGGCTGGGAGCATAAGGACGCTTTTTCAGCCCCCAGCCGCCGGTTGCTTGCAACCGGCGGCGCCGGGGCGTTGTATCCTGCCGCAGCTTTCGATCTCGCATCGCTGGATATAGAGGCCATACGTGGAGTAGCCTGGCCTGCAGACGACCTTTATCTCAAGTTCTTCGAGCTCGCCAACGGCATCGAGGTGGCATATGCTCCGAACAGACAGAATCATCCCTATCAATTGGAGGGTCCTCGTTCAGACGCTCTTTGCAACGCGAATGTGGCGGGAGGGCGTAACGATGCCATCATGGCCGAGCTCATGTGCCGCTATGGATTGAGTCCATCGTATTTCGAGGAGGGATATCGTGTGACTTCTTCCTAATGTTCAGAATAGGCTTTCGCAATCCATGGCTAACGAATGACTTGAGACTAACATGCAGGAACTGAGGGGGATCGGCTCTCTCGGTTGACCGACGGCCGACATAGCGATTCGTTATCCTGAACATATATTCATCGGGAGGGGCGTATGTCAACGGTGGGATGCTGGCTACCTCGAATGCGTGAAAGACGTCATTGGGCGCGACTGAATGTTGCCTATGGTTCTCTCGTGCGTACGGTCTTGCATCGCCATCAAAGACTTGATAAACCGATGAATGAGCAAAGCAACGTTGGGCTGAGAAAGTGTTGGGCAATGACGCTTGGATCGGGTGCTGCGTACAAATAATGTCCGGCGTCACTGTTGGCTCGCACGCCATTGTGGGTGAAGTGGTCGCGCGTAATTTCCCGGAGCGACCGGTTGTTGGCGGCGTGCCGGCGCGTGTAATCCACAAGAGGAACAGATATACCAGGCCATTGAGGCCGCTAAAGTTTGGAATATGGAAAGTGTCTAAATCAAATACGGGCATGCGCAGTGCTGCCCTTATGCAGTTTGGGTCTAAGTATGTCAGCATGGGTGCTCAACTCGTGATAACGGCTGTGCTGGCAAGACTTATCTCGCCGGGTGGCTTTGGGCTTATGGCTATTGTCACCGTGTTCACTGGGCTATTCAGCTTGCTTTCTGATATGGGCGTGGGCACTGCTATCGTGCAGTATCGCGACCTTACGGAACGTGATTATGGCGGTCTATTTGCATTTTCGGCACTTTTGGCTGCAGGGCTTTCTCTGGCCTTTTGTGCCGCATCGCCATTCATCGCCGCAGTCTACGGGGACGCCCGGCTTGTGCCCTTGTGCCTTGCCTCGGCCCCCGCGCTGCTGTTCTCCACGCTCAATATGGTGCCAAATGGCCTTATGCTCAAGGAGTTGCGCTTCGCCGCCATTGGCGTACGTCTTGTGGCGGCTACAGTAGTCTCTGGAGGGGTCGCAATCGCGGCCTCCGCCTTGGGTGCGGGCTGCTATGCGCTCGTCCTTCAGACTGTGCTATCTGCAGCGGTGGTGTTCTTCTGGAACATCGTAGCGCGACCAATCAGGCAGATAAACGCTCATTTCATTTGCACGCTTAAGAAGATATTCTCCTATTCTGCTTACCAGTTTGGGTTCAGCTTGGTCAATTACTTCTCCCGCAATCTCGATAACATGCTCGTTGGCGGTATGCAGGGAACTGCGGCCTTGGGCTTTTACGATAAGGCTTATAAATTGACAACCTATCCCATGACAGCGTTCTCCAGTGTCATAGGCTCGGTCATCCAGCCGTTCATGGCAGAGCATCAAGACGATGTCGACCGCATCTACGAGTGCTGGATGCGTATCGAAAAGCTGCTCTCGCTAGTGGGTGTTGCTGTGGCGGTGGTATTCAGCTGTGCTTCGGCGGAAATCATTGCTGTCTTCTACGGGCCAGGATGGGAGCAAGCCGCGCCGGTGTTCGCCGTGCTTGCTTTGTCGGTCTACTTCCAGATGATGGGCAACCCTTCGGGTGCGTTTTTCCAGAGCATAGGACGCACCGATTACATGTTTAAGGTTGGTCTTGTGAACACCGCGATCACCATTTCCGGGCTGGTGGCGGGCCTGGCTGGCGGTTCCATCCTCACAGTGGCTTACGGCATCTTCGTAGCATACTGCCTTCATATGGTTCCTCTAGCGTATTTCCTAGTGAAACGTGGTTTCGGCAGACCTTACTATTGCCTGCTAAATTTCTTGCCTGAGATTGCTGTTGGCATCGTGGGCATTGCTGCTGTTGCGGGAGTTGGCGCCTTTATACCCATGGAAGATGTTTTCCTCTCTCTCATCGTAAAGTTGCTTGTGAGCAGCATTGCGCTAATCACTGGATATGCGCTCACTGGCCAGCTGAAATACCTCACGGCTCTAATTAAGAGATAGCTCATTCTGATCGTTCCATCACGTATGGCACCTTGAAAACCCCAGATAGAAAGAAGATTCCCATGAAAATCGCTGTCGCCGGT
>CALLRY010000138.1:0-8685 GCA_938014285.1 uncultured Collinsella sp.
CGTGCCGACGGAACGCTCGGCACCAAGCTCCCCGACAGCATGCTTGGCGCCTTTGGCGAGGCTAAGGCAGTCGAGACCTTTGAGCTTTCCTGCGAGTCGGGCAAGGTCGAGCAGGTGCTCGCCGCGGATGCCGGCTCCACCTACTTGCTCGATGCCGACATTGAGCTCGGCGGTAACGCTGCCGGCTTCTCGGTCAAGTTCGCCGAGGACGCCGAGACCGGTCTTGCCTATGAGTTCCGCGCCAACCTGCGCGAGGGCAAGCTCGAGTTCACGCCGGCTCCCCAGTACCCGTGGTTCCAGGTCAACAACATGGGCCTCGAGCGTCCGTTGTTCTTTAAGGGCGAGGGCACTCACCATGTGCGTCTGGTCGTCGACGACGACATCGCGACCATCTTTGTCGATGATGTTGCGCTCAACGCTCGCTTCTGCAACAAGCAGGGCCAGGGTGTGGCGCTTACCGTCACCGACGGTGCGCTCAAGTGCGCAAACGCAACGATCGCGTCTCTGTAGCGGCAACGAACCGTTTTATGATTTAGAAAAGGAATGGAGAGGAACATGGACTACAAGGCAGTGTCCCAGCAAGTCGTCGACAACGTCGGCGGACTGGAGAACATCGAGGGCGCCACGCATTGCGTGACCCGTCTGCGTCTGGTGCTCAAGGATACGAGCAAATACAACAAGGCCGAGCTCGAGAACATCGATGGCGTCAAGGGCGTGCTGTACAACAGCGGCCAGCTCATGATCATCTTCGGTACCGGTACCGTCAACAAGGTCTACGATGAGTTTATGGCTCTGACGGGCGTTAAGGAGATCAGTGCTTCCGAGGTCAAGGGCGCTGAGGCGGACAAGAAGGGCAAGTTCTTCTCGGTCCTCAAGGTATTCTCGGACATCTTTATCCCCATCATTCCCGCCTTCGTCGGCGCTGCAATCATCATCGGCCTTAAGTCGCTGATCGTTGCCAACGGCCTCTTTGGCATGGAAGGCAGCCTCGCCGATCACAGCGAGTTCCTCAAGAACCTCGCAAGCTTCTTTGCCATTATCGCCACCACGTTCGACTACCTGCCTGTCCTGGTTATGTACAGCGCGGTCAAGCGTTTTGGCGGTAACCCGATCCTGGGCATCCTCGTCGGTATCGTCATGGTTCACCCGAGCCTTATGAACCGCAACACGTTCGTTATGGACCCGACGGGTGCTGAGTACTGGAACTTCGGTCCGCTATCCATTCCCATGGTTGCTTTCCAGGGCGGCGTATTCCCTGCAATCCTGACTGCCTGGTTTATGGCCAAGGTCGAAAAGATTGCCCAGAAGTACATCCCCGAGGTCGTTTCGTTCGTCTTTGTCCCGACCGTTACCCTGATTCTCGCTAACGTCGCCCTGTTCACCGTGTTCGGCCCGCTCGGCAACCTGATCGGCGACGTCCTCGCTGGCGTAATCGATGTCCTGTACAACAGGATGGGCGTCTTTGGCGCCTTTGTCTTCGCCGCGTTCCTGCAGCCGCTCGTCGTTACCGGTACGCATCAGTTCATCCAGGGTATCGAGGCAAACCTTGTTGCCACGACTGGCTTCAACTACATCCAGGCCATCTGGTCGGTTTCCATCATCGCCCAGGGCGGCGGCGCCATCGGTATGTACCTCATTCACAAGAAGCACTCCAAAGAGCGCAACATCTGCATGTCGTCCTTTATCCCGACGCTGGTCGGAATCTCCGAGCCCGCTATCTTTGCTGCAAACATGCGCTATTCGATCATTCCGTTCATCTGCGCATGCATCGGTGCAGGCTGCGGCGGTGCCTTCGTCAAGCTCTTTGAGGTGCGCGCTATCGGTCAGGGTCTGACCGGCGTGCTTGGCCTGCTCATCGTCACGCCCGAGACCCTCGTGTGGTATGTGGCTGGCAATCTCATCGCCTTTATCGTGCCGATCGTCTTGATCTTTGCCTACAACAAGGCAAAGGGCGTGCCGACCACCGATGAAGAGGGCGCTGGCGCTGGCTTCGACGTTAGCTTCTAGTTGAGCCGTTCAGTGTAATCTGAGGATAAGTCCATTTGAGGAAGGGCGTTCGACTCGTGTGAGTCGAGCGTCCTTCCCCATAGACGAGAAAGTCAACGGCGATGTTAAATCAAAAAAACAAGGTGACACGCGCGGACTATGAGCAGTGGCGTGTCGGACAGGATGAGACGGCGGCTCGCATCGCGTCCGACCCCGATAGGCTTCTGTTCCATGTGGAGCCTGAGCTTGGCTGGCTCAACGACCCCAACGGTTTGGTTCAGATTGGTGATACGTATCACATCTATCATCAATACGATCCGTTCGATGCTGCGCATGGCGGTCCAGTGCTTTGGAACCATCTGACGACAAAGGATTTTGTGACGTACGAGAATCACGGCCCCGTGCTGTTCCCCGATTCCGATTTGGATTCGAGCGGAGCGTATTCTGGTTCTGCCTTTGTACGTGATGGCAAGATTCACTACTTCTATACCGGCAACGTCAAGCATTTTGACCGCGATGATTACGACTACGTGTTGACGGGCCGTGAGCAAAACCAGATTCATATGGTTGCCGAGAATCCCGACGAATTGGGCGAGAAGTGCATAGCTGTTGGACCGGTCGATTACCCCGACGATATCGGTACGCACGTGCGCGACCCCAAGATCCTTGAGCACGATGGTATCTACTACATGGTTCTGGGTGCTCGTACGAAAGACGACCGTGGCTGCGTGCTTGTCTATACCTCGCGCAATCTTGAGGACTGGAGCTATGCGACGCGCATTGAGTTGGGCGAGAAGTTTGGCTTTATGTGGGAGTGCCCCGATCTGTTTGAGCTCGATGGCGAGCTTATTCTCGTTTGCTGTCCGCAGGGCGTGCCCGCCGATGGTTGGCGTTACCACAATCCGCATCAATGCGTGTGGTTCTCCATCGAGGCCGATTGGGAGGCGCCGAGCTTTAAGATCGCCGGGCAGGGCATGCCCCCGATGGTCGATGCCGGTTTTGATTTCTACGCACCGCAGTCCTTTGAGGATGCTGTGGGTCGGCGTTTGATGATCGGATGGTCGGGCTGCCCCGATGCGACGGCAGAAAGCCCGACGGTGGCACGCGGGTGGCAGTGCGCGTTGACAGTGCCGAGAGAGCTGAACATGCGCGATGGTAAGCTCTGTCAGCAGCCGGCGCACGAGATTGAGGGGATGCGCGGCGACTGCGTTCGCGCGACAGGCGGTGAAACCGTTGAGGAGCCGGGCCGCCTGTTTGATCTTGTGGTTTCCTGTGAGGGCGCCCAGGTGATCGAGCTCGAAATCCGCAAGGGTGTCTTTGTGCGTTATACGGACGGGATGCTTACCCTCGATATGGGTGACGAAGGCTATGGGCGCGACCAGAGGTCGATTGAGCTCGGCGAGCTTCGCGACCTACGCGTGCTTTCGGACACTACGATGGTCGAGATTTTTGCAAATGGCGGCGAGGCGGCACTTACGAGCCGTACCTATTCGCCGGCGGTTCCGGCGATGGAGCTGCACGCCGAGGGTGCGGCATCGATGAATTTCTACCGCCTCGTGCATTAACCGTGCGTGGAGCACGATTGGATTTGCTGGACGGAATGTGTCGCAGTTGTCGCGGCCAACTACCGCTTACCGCATATAGCGACCGTTTGCGGAATAAGTAACCCTCCTTAATAAACCGTATGGAATCCTAGATAAGCACGGAGTTTTCCAGGGAGACGCTGTCCTTTGTTGTGTGCAAGGGGCGGCGTCTCTTTGGCGCTTGGACGCCGTTGTGCAACAGTGCGGCGGCGCGTGCCATGTATTGAAAAACCAACGTAGAGATGGGTCGTGATAATAATGGGCAAGTACGTAATCGTGGTTGAGTCTGGGTCGGATGTGACGCCGGAGCTCTGCGAACGCTACGGTATCGTGCGCGTGCCTATGCATGTCACGATTGGTGACGAGACCGTCGAGGACGGCTCGATCGATCCGCTCGAGATTTATTCGCGCTGCAACGAGTTTGGCGTAATGCCCAAGACCAGTGGCTGTGCGCCTGCGGATTTTGCTCACGTGTACGACCGCATTCACGCTGAGCAGCCTGACGCGACCATTTTGCATCTCGCGTATTCCGAGGCCACGACCTGCTCGCATCAGTCCTCCAAGATTGCGGCTAAGGGCCGCGACTACGTGTTCTCCATGGACACGCGTTTTGTCTCGGTGGGTCAGTCGCTCATTGTCGTCGAGACCGCCAAATACATCGAGGCTCACCCCGATGCCACCGTCGACGAGATCTTTGCATTTACGAATTCCGTCATGGACCGTGTGCTGCTGGGCTTTGTTCCTACCGACCTAGCCTTCCTTAAGGCGGGAGGTCGTCTGTCCAACGTGGCATTCCTTGGCGCCCACCTGCTCAAGATTAAGCCCTGCATTGAGGTAACGGGCGGTAAGTTCGTGGCAACCAAGAAGTTCCGCGGCTCTATGCTCAAGTGCGCCCGCGCCTTTATTGACCACATGGTTGCGAAGGGCGAGATCGACTACTCGCACATTGGCCTGGCGTATTCGGTGGGCCTTTCCCAGGAGCTGCGCGACGACATGGAGGTCTATGCGCATGACCTGGGCTTTAAGGATATTACCTGGACTCAGGTTGGCGGCGTCATCTCGAGCCATTGCGGCCCGACCGCCTTCGGCGCGGTGCTCACGCTCAAGGCGTAAAGCCTGGCGTCTATCGATTTCTATTGCCTTGACGGCGGGCGGGTTGCGACAACCTTCCCGTCGCTTTTGCATGGGGCCAAATAGGACAATCCAATTGACCGCTAAACCGTTTCGCCATCAAGCATATAGGCTAGAATGACTCTGGCATTTATGTAGCTAAAACCAATGAGAGGCAAGGTAGCGGGAATGGCTGAGATGACGCTTGAGGGTGTGGACGCTCGTCCTGAGGACTCTGCGTTTGTCCTGGGCCGCGTGCATTCGATTGAGACGATGGGAACGGTCGATGGACCCGGCATCCGCTTTGTGGTGTTTGTTCAGGGCTGCCCCATGCGCTGTGCGTATTGCCACAACCCCGATACCTGGTCGGTTAACGGCGGCACCATGGTGACCGTCGAGCACCTGATGGACGAGTTCCAGAGCAACCATGAGTTTTACCGCAGCGGTGGTATTACGGTATCCGGCGGCGAGCCGCTCCTGCAGCCTGAGTTTTTGGCCGACCTGTTCCGCGCCATGCACAATAACCCCGATGGTCGAGTGCACACCTGCTTGGATAGCTGCGGCTATGCGTTCGACCCCGCGCATCCCGAGAAGTTCGATGCCGTACTCAACGAGACCGATATGGTGCTGCTCGACATTAAACACGCCGATCCCGTCGAGCATAAAAAGCTGACCGGTTGCGATCCCGCACGCATTCTGGCGTTTGGTGATGAGCTTGCGCGCCGCAAGATTAAGGTCGTTATCCGTCACGTGGTGGTGCCGGGCATTACCGATACGGTTGAGGAGTGCGAGAAGCTCGGTCGTCTGATCGCTCCATGGCACAACGTGGTGGGCCTGGAAATGCTGCCGTATCACACGATGGGCGTTGTCAAGTATGAGCAGCTGGGCATTCCCTATAAGCTCGAGGGCGTTCCACAGATGGATACCGCGCGCATGCCCGAGCTGCGCAACGCTGTCATGACGGGCATGAAAAAGCGCCGCGCGGAACTCAAAAACGCCATCGGCTAGCGTTCCATTTTCGCCCCCAAGGGCACTCATTGGGGACAGACTTAAATGAGTGCCCCCGGGCACCTAGTTGATTGCTAAAGAGCCCCGTCAAGTTGCGGTGGAATAGTTCTTGTGTATCGGCTTATGCCGCCCAAACAGGAACTATTTCACCGCAAGTGCAATTTGGGTAGAGATGCGCAACAGAACCGCGCCATTTGGATAAATACGCTTGTGGTTTCTTTAAAGACACCTTAAACGCTGCTGAATATCTTTGGAAAGAAATGCCTGCTCGGTATTATGCTGCTCGTATATAAACGGTAGCAGTCAGGAGACCACGTGCGAAACAACGCATCGCGGAGCGAGTATGTGCCGCAGCATGGCAGCAGATATGAGACGAAGGGCACGCCTTCGCGTGGCCTCGCTGACGTTCGCATCCGCGTGACGAAGATTGCCGCCGTTGGGATGCTAACGTTGGCGGTTATTATCCTCGGAATTACCGCCAAAACCTACGCGTCGGAGCGAATGGCACACTCAGATGCGTCAACGGTACAGACGCAAAACAAAAAGGTCTCTGAATCTAAAGCTACCGCAAGTCAAACCTTGTCGACAGCGAGCCTTAAGACGAGGCTTTCGAAGGCGGACTTTAACGATATTCCCTCAGGCGATACCGTGCAGACCTTCTCATTGGTTGATGACCAGATCCCCGCCCTGGAGGGTGGGAGCCTCGCCGCGCTCCAAGATGCCCTTGATCAGGCCCAGGAATTGGGCGATGTGGGCGTGGTGTTTTACGATTTGTCGAGCGGCAAGGGCGTGACGTATAACGCCGATATCGAGGTTTACGGCGCGAGTAGCTACAAGGCACTCTATGCGTTGTACATCTGCGAATCTCTGGTCGAGACGGGCCAGGTCTCACTCGATGATACCCTGGGCACCTATGGTGGCTATAGCATGGGCTGGCAGACGGTGCGCGACCTAATCGAGGCCGCGGTCGTTAATTCGGATAACGACTCGTTTATCGCGTTACGCGCGGCGTTTGACCATGCCGGTTACGAGGATTGGATTGTCAGTCTTGGCATCGATTACGATACCGCGCTCGATCCGATGAGTGATTTTCCCACTTATTGCCCGCGCACCTCGGCCAAGTTGTGGCGCGAGATGAGCGAGTATTTGAGCTGTGGCAGTGAGGCCTCCCAGTGGTTATCTGAACTGCTGTCATCAACATCGTGCTCATTTATCCGTGATGGGATTGCCGATGAGCAGGTTTTGGTGCGCAACAAGGCAGGCTGGATTAGCGAGGATGGTTGCTATTCGACATGCGATGCGGGCCTTATCGACATCGATGGCCGTACCTATGTCATGAGCATCATGACATCGATGCCATGGAGCGATCGCTCGAGTGAGCTGGTGGCTGCGATTGCAAAGGCTCTGTTTGATACGCGAGCTGCGCTGGCCTAGCGTGTTCGTTTGGCGTTGGCAAACAAAATGCTGGTACCATACCGTGGTTGAGAATTTCGTATAGGTTTGGGGAATGGCATGGCTACCATCGCGATTATCGCCGCACTCGAAAAAGAGATCATGCAGATTAAGGAAGAGCTGAGTAACGTTTGCGAGGCACAGGAGGCAGGCTTGACCGTTGTGAGCGGTAAGCTCGACGGCCTGTCGATTGTCGCCACGACGGCGGGTATGGGCACGGTAAACGCTGCCGCCGCAACACAGCACCTCATTAGCAAGTATGCTCCACAGGCAGTTGTGCTTTCGGGTATCGCGGGCGGTTTGAACCCCAAGCTCCATATCGACGACGTGGTCATCGGCAAATGCCTGCGCTATCTGGATACCGATACCGCGCTTATCGCCGAGTCTGCACCGGGGCTCGAGGAGTTTGGCTCGACGCCTGCGCTGGTCGATATTGCTGCCGATGTGCTTGCTGAGCGTGGGTTTGTTGACGCTTCGACAAATGCAGCCGCTTCGAACGAGGGAGCCAAACAATTCCTGGTCGGCACGATTGCCACGGGTAACCGCTTTGTGACGGGCGCCGCCATGCGCAATGACGCTATCGAGGCGACGCATGCCGATTGCGTCGGCATGGAGGGCGCGGCAATTGCCCATATCGCAACCAAAAATGGTGTCGATTGCCTGGTGCTGCGCGCTATCAGCGATAATTGTGACGAGGCGTACGATGCGATTTGCGACCGCGAGTTCGACCTGTTCGAGTATGCCCGTACCGCGAGTGGCATTACGCTCGATATCGTTCGCCGTATCGCTGCTATCTATTAGCGTGCTTTTTTGTAAGAACCTACGACCAAGGAGTGTCCATGGCCGATTCTATTAACTACCAGCTTGCCAAGTTCGTTGCCAGCTATGGCAAGGTTTCGCAGATTCCCGAGTCCACCTGCCCCGAGGTGAGCTTCGTCGGCCGCTCCAACGTGGGCAAGTCGTCGATCATGAACAAGCTTTTTGGCCGCAAGAACCTCGTCAAGGTTTCGAGCACGCCGGGTAAGACGAGCAACATCAACTTCTTCGAGGCCGACGACGTGCACTTTGTCGACCTGCCGGGCTATGGTTTTGCCCGTCGTTCCAAGGCCGAGCGTGACCGTTGGGCAGAACTTATCGGCGACTTCTTCGACTCGGAGCGCAGCTTTAACCTGGTCGTGTCGCTGGTGGACATTCGCCACGATCCCAGTAAGCTCGACCATGACATGATCGACTACCTGCAGGGCAACGAGTTCAACTTTATCGTCTGCCTCACCAAGGCCGACAAGCTCAGCCGCACCCAGCAGGCCCGCCAGGCAGCAGCCATCAAAAAGCAACTCAACGTCCCGGCCGAGAACGTAATCATCACAAGCTCCCAAACCGGCACCGGCATCGACGAACTCAAAAAGCGCATCGCCGAGGCCTGCCTCTAATAAGCGCCCCTATCAATAAAAGGCAGGCTATCAGCCCGGCGACTTTCCAGAGCGTAGGTCTCTGTAGCCGCCGCCAGCGAAGCTAACGTAGGGGAGGCCAGGGGCTTTGCCCCCAA
>CALLRY010000139.1:0-3081 GCA_938014285.1 uncultured Collinsella sp.
ATGCGGGTTCAAGTCCCGCCTCCGACACCATCGCATTTGAGAAGCCTCTTCGGAGGCTTTTTTGTTACCGATAGACGGTGGGGTCCACGATGGAAACGCTTGAACGCAACGAGTGGGCAGACGTTGCCCAACTAGTCGAGATCACGAGCGATGCTGTCATCATCTGCGAGCTCGACGGAACAATTCTGCATGTGAATAATCGCTTACTTGGTTTGATGTGCGAGGAACGCGCCGACGTCATCGGTGGAGATGTTAAAGACGTCCTGTACTCGTCCGCTTTTGAACGTGCGACGGAACATCGTCTGCCATTTGAAACTGATGGCTCCGAGAACGAACTGATGCTCAAGCTGAGTGACGGCTCTTTTATCCCCGTCTTGGTTCGTGCGGGCTCCGTAACGCCTCCACGCATCTTTGGGCGCCGCGCGCCACGTGTCCTGGTGGCGCTCCATAGCATCGAAGAACAGTATTCGCACGACCGTCAGCTCAAGCGTGCGTTATCGGAGCTTAGAGTGGCGAACAAGCGCCTCTCTGGCACGCTCTCGGTCATTATGAGTACCGTGGGCTCCGATGAACTGCCCAGCCTACTTGATACCGTTTTGAACCAGCTTGTAGGAACGCTCGATGCTTCGGGTGCCGCTATCTATTTTTCTGAGAGCGGCGCTTTTAAACTTCGCAGTGTTTCCAAGGAGCTGTACGACAGCTACCTGCCTGAGTTTTTGCCGTATGGCGCTGGCATTCCGACGTATGTTCTTCGTGAGTCGCGTGCCTGTCGCTTGTCGATTCAACAGGACCTTAAGGGTGATAAGGCCGCCTCCGGTATGTTTATGGACTTGGACAATCGTTCTAAGCACCTATTGCGCATGCAGGATATGCCTCCGTACCGCAGCGAGATCTGTCTTCCCGTTTTTTACGGTACGCAGATTCTTGGCGTGCTGGAAGTTGGTTGGAAACGCCCTCAGGCACCGCTCGCCTATGACGTTAATGTACTCGAGGTCATTTGCGATTACCTGTCTATCCAGCTGGTCGGCATGGCATCGAGCCTTCGCTCCCGTCGCACGGCCGAGCTTGGCCGCTCGCTCAATGTCTTGCGTGATGAGTTGTTTACCTTTCTAGACGATTCCGCCGCGGCTACCCAGGCGGTATCGTCCGAGATCTGCAATATGCTTAACTGCCATTTTTGCCCTGTTGAGTATGACGCCAGTCTGGATTCCTACGTCATAGATTTTGAAGGCGGCAGTCGCGTTGCATTGCCGGACGATCCCGAGAAGCTTTTCTTTTCCACGACGGCGCCAGCGGCACGTCTGGGGGCTGGACCTGATGGCTTTGAGGCATCTGTTTTGGGAGGTACGAGTGCCGAGGACCTTAAACACGTCCGTATAACTCGCGTTGACGAATCGATGCCTATGGGAGGCTGGCTTAGGGCGCATGGTCTGCCTTGTCAAGGTCTCTACGTCGACTCCGGTATCGAGGCGGGGCGCCCGCGCTCTGAGGGTGATGGCAAGCACAGTAACGACGCGATTGTTCCTGTTTCTGTTGCGAAGAGCCCGACGACGCGCGCGCTGCTGCTTCGTGATGGTAGCCAAGAGCCGATTGATGATCTTGAATATGACTACTTGGTGCACTTGGCGCATGACTTTGAACTGATCTACGAAGGCGAATCTCAAAAGCGCGAGGAGCGCCATATTGCTCAGACCCTTCAGATTGGCATGAGAAACTCCCTGGGGGATGTTCCGGGTATCGCAACCGATTCGGTGTACCTGTCGGCCACGAACTCGGCGTTGGTCGGCGGCGATTTCTATACGCTCATCCGTCTTCCCGACGACTGCGCCGTCATGATTCTGGGCGATGTGTCTGGCAAAGGCATTGAGGCTGCATCGATGTCCGCGCTCGTCAAGACGGCCCTGACGGCATATGCCTGGGAGGGCGCTGGACCGGCCCGCATGGCACGCTCCCTTAACAGCATGCTCATGGGCTTTTCGAGGGTCGAGACGTTCGTGACGGCCTTTATCGCCAAGATTGACCTTAAAGCCGGACGTGCAACGTATTGTTCGGCGGGCCATCCTCCGACCATGGTCATCAGGCCAGAGTCGATGCCGCTGGGTGGCGGCGAGGCACGTGGGGGAGAGGTCGAGCTACTTGGATGCCAATCGGGTGTAATCGGTGCCTTTGAGAGCATGGTGTACGAGACAGGCGTGTTTACGTTCGCTCCTGGCGACATGCTCTTCATGTATACGGATGGAACGATTGAGGCCCGCGACCGCACCGGAGCGTTCTTTGGCGAGCAGCGCTTGCGCGATCTTCTGCTTTCTGTTTCGGGGGAGGGTGTGTCGGGCATTTGCGGCAAGGTCTTGGGCGAGCTTGACCGATTTACCGAATCGGCGCTGGACGATGACATTGCATTGGTGTCCCTTGAGTTTTTGCGGGGCCGGTCCTAAACAGCGACGCTGGGCGGGCTGAATCCGTACGGTTGGGGAAACGAATGCATCGAGTGGGCTTTTTTGGGGAACCATGGTCGTATGAATGAGTGGAATGACATAGCGGTTTTGACGCCACCAGGCGATATCGACATCGCCACGGTGCCTGCGCTGCGTCGGCGGTTGGATGCTTTGATTGGCCGCGGCGTGCGTCGTGTCGTCATCAACTGTCAGGCTGTTAGCTTTATCGATTCGACGGGCTTGGCATTCCTGCTTACGCGCGCTCGTGAGCTCATGAGGCGAGAAGGCCTGCTTTCGCTCGTCAATGCATCAGGTGAAGTTGTTCGCTTTTTGGAGATTGCTCGTCTTGTCGATATCCTTCATGTCGCGGGGCCGGCACGGGAGTCTATTCCCGCTATTCCGGTGGGGGAGCTGCCTCGCTGGAGTAAGAGCGTCGAGGTCCGTCAGGGTATCGAGAATCTTCCATACTACCGACATCGCATCGCCGAACTCCTTGAATCGCTTCCGTTGCGCCGTGACGAGCGCTACGATGTCGCATTGGCGTCGGGGGAGGCGCTGGGTAATGCCTATGACCATGCGGGCGGTATCGGGTGCGTCCTGACGGTTCAGGCCTATGGCGATCGCGTTGTGGTTGAGGTGCTTGATC
>CALLRY010000140.1:0-1650 GCA_938014285.1 uncultured Collinsella sp.
ACGTTGGTGCGGCGGCTGGAGCCGGACTTGTGGCCGGCAAGACCACCAGGGCCGAGTGCGGACAGACGGCGCTTGTGGGTCAGACCGGTCAGGGGGTTCGCCTGGTCCATGAACTGCGAGAGCTGCGAGGAACCGAAGAACTCCTTGATGGAGGCCACGATCGGGCGGATGTTGATGAGCGACTGCGGGGTGATCTCGTCGATGTCCTGGGAGCTCATGCGCTCACGGACGACGCGCTCCATACGGCTCATGCCGATACGGAACTGGTTGGCGACGAGCTCGCCGACGGTGCGGATGCGGCGGTTGCCAAAGTGGTCGATGTCGTCGACCTTGAAGCCCTGCTCGCCGGCAGCAAGAGACAGGAGGTAGCGCAGCGTAGCGACGATATCCTCGTCGGTGAGCACCGTGACCTCTTCCTCGGTGGTGAGGTTGAGCTTCTTGTTGACCTTGTAACGACCGACGCGGGCCAGATCGTAGCGCTGCGGGTTAAAGAGCAGGCCCTCGAGCAGGCTGCGGGAGGCATCCACGGTGGGAGGCTCGCCCGGGCGCAGGCGACGGTAGATCTCGATGAGGGCATCCTCGCGGGTAAGGGCGGTATCGCGCTCCAGGGTGCGCTTGATCACATCGGAGTTGCCGAGCAGCTCGATGATGTCGTCGTTGGTGACGGCGATGCCAAGGGCGCGCAGGAACATCGTGGCACTCTGCTTGCGCTTACGGTCGATGGAGACCATGAGCTGGTCGCGCTTGTCGACCTCAAACTCAAGCCAAGCACCGCGAGACGGGATGATCTGGGCCTTGTAGATCTGCTTGCCCGAATCCATCTCGGAGCTGTAGTACACGCCCGGGGAGCGGACGAGCTGCGAGACGACGATACGCTCGGTACCGTTGATGATAAAGGTGCCCTGATCGGTCATCATGGGGAAGTCGCCCATGAAGACGAGCTGCTCCTTGATCTCGCCGGTCTCCTTGTTGGTAAGACGGACGTCGGTCAGAAGCGGAGCCTGATAGGTCATATCCTTCTCGCGGCACTCCTCGACGGTGTGCGCGGGGTCGCCGAACTGATGCTCGCCGAAGGTAACCTCGAGAACATGGTTCTGGCTCTGGATGGGGCTGGATTCCTTGAACGCCTCACGAAGGCCCTCGTCCTTAAAACGCTCAAAGGATTCCCTTTGAACAGAGATAAGGTTGGGGAGCTCCATGGCCTCCGGGATTTTCCCGAAGCTGACGCGCTTGCGCTCAGTGGCAGTGTATGCGTAGGTCACCAGGTTTTTCCTCCTTCACGGAAATGCTCGGTGGATTGGCGAGGCATGGCTTCGCCAGTTATCGCAACCTAATAGTTTATCAGGTACCGACCGTTGGGCAAGAAAAGCCTTGACGCGATTGAGTTTTTGGAGTAGCAAAGTTTTTCGACAGAAAACATGCAGGTAGATGTTTGTGCATCGAACACCTGTTCATATATTTTCTGTGAACAGAGGACCAGCAATCGCAGCTCTTATAAAAAAACGGGCGCAGACCGAAGTCCGCACCCGTAAATGTCGATGCCCAAAAGGCTTACTTGCGCATCAAGCCGCCGCGCTCGTCGATGGCGTCCCAGAAGGCGCTTGCAAAGCGAGGGTCGCTTGCAGCCATGAGGGCGTTGGTGGCCATCCA
>CALLRY010000141.1:0-3377 GCA_938014285.1 uncultured Collinsella sp.
CCGATCTTGACCTGCTCGTAGTGCTCGCGGCACTCATCGCACAGGTTGTCACCCATCAGCGGAGCCTCGGCCATGATCTCGCGGCAGTGGTCGTTCTTGCAGTCGAAGGCACGCAGCGGGTTGAGCTCGGCGCGCTCGCGGCACTCATCGCACATCTCGTCGGCGTGATCGAGGATGAACTGCTTAACCTGCTCGCGATAAGCCGGACGGCACTGGGCGTCACCCATCGAGTTGATGAGCAGACGAAGCTTGGAAAGATCGAAGCCCAGGCGCTTGTAGAACTCCATGAGCATGATGATGCACTCGGCGTCTGCCGCCGGATCGGGAGCGCCGAGCCACTCGATGCCCACCTGGTGGAACTGGCGCAGGCGGCCCTTCTGGGGACGCTCGCCGCGGAACATGGCCTCGGCGTAGTAAGCCTTAAACGGCGTGGAGCCCTGGGGCACCAGATTGTTCTCGACGACGGCGCGCACCACGCCGGCCGTGCCCTCGGGGCGAAGTGCCAGGCGCTGCTTGGGCTTGAGTTTGGTGTCGGTGCCCTCGGTAAAGACGCGCTCCAGGTTGGCACCGCTGAACACGCGGAACATTTCCTTGCGCACGACGTCGGTCGACTGGCCGATACCGTGGACAAACACGTCAACCTGCTCGATCGCGGGCGTCTCGATGGGTTTAAAACCAAACGGCTCGAACACGCCGGCCGCAATCTGCTGCATCTTTTGCCAGGCGCGCATCTCGGCGCCGATAAGGTCGCGGGTTCCCTCCGCCTTCTGTGCCTGCATGGGCAAACACCTTTCTTTTGTATCGCGTCATAGGTAGTGGACATTATACGGCACAAAGCAGCAACGCGGCGGCGCGCCTGACCGAATGAGGGTATGGGGACTCGTTCGGCCAGACGCGCCGCCGCGGACGAAGCGGACAAGCGGCGATGCGCTTTGGCCTACCTACTCCCCCGCCACGCTCGCGCGCAGCTTGGCGGCGATGGGCTCGGATGCCAGCAGGAACACGAGCATGACCACGGAGCACGCCAGGCACACGATCCAGGTGCTCGCAAAGGAGCCCGTGGCATCGAACAGCACGCCCGAGACAATGGCGCCCACGGTGCCGCCGACCATCTCGAGCGAGGTAATGGTGCCCGTGACCTTACCGAGGTCGGCCATGCCAAACTGCTCGGACGCGGCGATGGTAGGCGTGATGGTGCCCATGCACGTTCCGATACCAAAGCTCACGGCAGCCACGATGGGACCAAGATCGGTCGCGGGGAAGCACAGGGCGACGCAGGCGATAATGCACGCAATGGAGCCAAGGATATTGCCAAAGCGCAGACCAAAGCGGTCATAGATCGCACCGAGCGAAATCTTGGCGATAACGACGGTGACCATGTAGGCCGAAAGCACGGTACCTGCCCACATGGGATCGTGGCCGCCCGTGACGATCTTGGCGCCGTTGACGGTAACACTCGTCATGTTGGTGACCTGGTTGGGCAAGATGGCGCCGTTAACGAGACCCATAAAGAGGAAGGCGACGACGAGCAGCCAAAACGCCGGGCTCTTCTTGATACGAGACCAGCCGACGCTAACCTCGGGCGCCGTGTGCTCGTCCTTATCGCCAGCCGTCGAGACGGACGGATCGCCCGGGTTCTCGCCGAGCGGCTTAAGGCCGATCTCGGAAGGCTTGGTGCGGAAGGAGTAAGCCGTGATGGGCAGTGCCGCCACCATGCAGACGGCAGCGAGTACCAGGAACGCAGAGCGCCAGCCCACACTCACGATAAGAGAGCTCACGATCGGCGAGAGAATGGCTCCGCCAAAGCCCGAGCCCGAAAGTGCGATGGAAATGGCAAGGCCGCGTTTAGCGGTAAACCAGTTGGCGGTCACAAGGCTAATGAGCAGACGGGTCGAGGCCACAGCGAAGCAGCCCGAAACGGCAAAGAGCACGTAGACCTGCCACAGCTCACCGACAAAGCTCATGCCGGCAAGCACCGCCGAGGTAGCGATAACGGTAAGCGAGCCCAATACGCGGCCACTCACCTTATCGGCAACATGACCGATAACGAGCGAACCCACGACACTCACCACGGTGGAGATGGCATTGGAGACGTTGTACTGCGCAAGGGAAATACCCAGGTCGCTGACGATCAGCGGCTGGAACAGGCTCATGCAATTGACAAAAATCGTGTAACACGTGGCCATGATCACGAAGCCGGAGGCCACCACGAGCCAGCCGGGGAAGAACTTACGCTGCTGGGGCATACTGCTCCTTTTAGACAAACGAATAGCCTGCGCCGGGCGCCGGTAGCACCCAAGATTGCCTTGAAAGACAAGGGCATAGGCCTTACGGCCATGCCCGCAGGCTTGAAAGGCAATCTTGGGTGCTACCGGTGGTCGGCGATATAGCCCAAAGCGACGGCGGTATAGGCCGCGGCACCGAGCGGCAGCTCGGCATCGTTAAAACGTGCCTTGGGATGGTGCTGGGCAAAGTGTTCGTCCGTGTCGGTTACGGCCGCGCCCACGGTAAAGTACGCACTTGGGATCTTGCTCGAGATAAGCGCGAAGTCCTCACTCGCCATGGCATGGAAAAGCGGCAAGAAAGCCGTCTTGGGCAGCACTGCGCCCACGTAGCCAAGCGACGCCTGAGTCATATCGCTGTCGAGTACAAGCGGCGGAACATCCGAAAGCGTCTCGATGGTCGCCGGCGTACGATAGGTCGTAGCAACGCCGTTAACGACCTCCGCGATGCGGGTCTTTAGGTGAGCCATGAGCTCAACATCAAAGCCGCGCAGCGTTCCCTCGAGCACGCAGGTGTCGGGGATGACGTTGGCCGCCAAGCCGCCGGCGAACTTACCAACGGTAAGTGCGACTTCCTTGGCCGCCGGCACCTCGCGGGAGATAAGCTCCTGGAGCGCCAGGTGCACGTGGACGCCGGCCGTGATGGGGTCGATGCAGATCTCGGGGCTGGAACCGTGGCCGCCCTTGCCCTGGAGCGTGATGCGGAAACCGTACACACCCGAGAGCGCCGGGCTGCCGTAGAGCACCAGGCCAAGCGGCGACTGGCTGTTGACATGCATGGCAAAGGCCGCCTGAGGGCGCGGGTTCTCGAGCAAGCCGTCGGCGATGGCAGCGCGTGCTCCCTCAAAGGTCTCCTCGCCCGGCTGGAACAGCAACTTGACGGTAGCGTTGGCCTCCACAAGCTCGGCCTCGCGGGCCTTGAGCAGGCGCGCCGCACCAAGCAGGGCCGTCGCGTGCATATCGTGACCGCAAGCATGCATGCAGCCATTGGTGGATGCAAAGGGCTCGCCGGATTCCTCGACAACGGGAAGGGCATCCATATCGCCTCGGAGCATGACGACCGTTCCGGCCTGCTCGTCCTTGCACGTGCCATTG
>CALLRY010000142.1:0-1369 GCA_938014285.1 uncultured Collinsella sp.
CTGCAGCGCTTCGGCGTACGCCTTCGGCTTGGCGAGATCGGCGTTGGTGTCGAGCTGCTGGGCCGTGGCGTCAAGATCGGCGGTCAACGCATCAATCTGCTGAGCCAGTTGATCGTCGTTGCTAGGCGTGTAGGAAAGATTCTGAACGCTTTGGAATGCCTGCTGTTGGGCGAGCTGCTTGTCCGCGCCAATGGTGTCGTGCACGACCGCGGTGAAGTTGGAGGCCACGTAAATCTTGTTGTACGCGCCCATGAAATCGGAGGTGGCGCCAGCGGTGTTGCCATCCTTGTACGTCTTAAGACCGCTGTTCAGCTGCTTGTCCATCGCCTTGGAGACTTCGGCCCAGGTGGCGTAGTCAACGCTGGACGAGCTTGATGAACTGGACGAGCTGGTGCTGCTGTCGGCGAAGGCCATCGGAGCCGTGACTGCAGGAGCCACAGTGGCGATGACCATGGCGAACAGAAATACAATCGCAGCCAGAACTCGCAGCTGCCTCACGCTGGTGTGTTCAACGGACCGAAGAGCAGCCTGGGCGCGACGAACCATGCCTATCCCTCTCTCTGCGCGGCTAAGTAATCAAAAACCAACTACTCAATATAAAGAAAAACTTTTTTGAGGAACAGTCTTGATTTTTTAGGATTTAAGAGGTATTAGGCACTGTTTTTCGATCAATTATTACCGCAGATTGTCTCAATATTCGATATTGTCCCGCTCACAGATGGGAGACTTCCCGAATTATGAACTCCCCGCGACTGGCCACTCCCCATCCCTCATATTGCATGACCAACTGTTTCACCAAGGTTCATAGCCTAAAATCACTATGTTGCATCACGGCAAGAGGCTGGCAATAATTCACGCGATGGCATGCGCATGTTCATTCTGGTTTGCCTCGGGTTTGCTGACTTGCCTTGAGTCGCTTTGATTTGCACTGGTTCATCCCCCGGTGAGATCACCTGTTGCACACGCCGTACGAACGACCTGCACATCAGCGCAGGCACTCATTGGTGGTCCTTGTCCACAAAGCGACACGCCGCAGCCGGCACTGAATGTGCATTTATCCGAAAGCTGTGGTAGCTTATTCGAGTTGCCTACGGAGCTTGCTTCTAGCAAGCACTGCAGTGCATGGAGGATTCGCCTAGTGGTCTATGGCGCACGCTTGGAAAGCGTGTTGGTGTAACAGCCTCACGAGTTCGAATCTCGTATCCTCCGCCATCAGGGTTTTGGCTTTTGTCAAAACCCTTTTGTTATCCGCACCCACATGCATATACGCAGCGGTCCAAATATGTGCACAATCGTGCACATGGGGCTGCGGACATTTTCTTGGAGATAATCACGCAGCCATTCCTTGGCTTTGACGGTATTGTACCGG
>CALLRY010000143.1:0-2041 GCA_938014285.1 uncultured Collinsella sp.
ACTTCCTGCAAGAAGAATGCGGTGTAGTCGCTGATACGAGCTGCTTGC
Organism: uncultured Collinsella sp.; assembly: GCA_938014285.1. Taxonomy (GTDB): domain Bacteria; phylum Actinomycetota; class Coriobacteriia; order Coriobacteriales; family Coriobacteriaceae; genus Collinsella. The sequence continues at coordinate 49 of CALLRY010000143.1, forward strand.
TGCATTGAATGCGTGACGATGATGATCGTCATCTCGGGCGCCAGCTCGGCCATCAAATCCTCGACCTTAGAGACGGACGTGGGGTCGATGGCGGAGCAGGGCTCGTCCATCAGAAGGACATCGGGTTGCACCGCAAGCACGCGCGCGATGCACAGACGCTGCTGCTGACCGCCCGAGAGCGCCAAACCATCCTTGTTGAGCTGATTGGATACCTCTTTCCAGAGGTTGGCGCGCTTGAGCGATTCTTCCACGATGTCATCGAGGTCGCTTTTGCTAGTCACGCCCTGCAGACGAGGGCCAAAGGCGACATTCTCGTAGATGGATTTGGGAAACGGGTTGGGCTGCTGAAAGATCATGCCCACGCGACGACGGAGATCGACCGGGTCGACACCCTCGGCATAGATATCGTTGCCGTCGAGCGTCATGGTGCCCTCGATGCGCGTGCCCTCGATCAGGTCGTTCATGCGGTTGATGCAGCGCAAAAACGTCGATTTGCCGCAGCCCGAAGGGCCAATAAACGAGGTGATGGCGTTTTTGGCGATGTTGAGGTCGAGCCCCGTCAGCGCATGAAAGTCACCGTACCAAAAGTTGAAATCCTTGGCCGTAATGGCCGCTTGCTCCAGCGTGGGAGCGGACTGATAAACGGACATGGGACTCCTTAACTAGCGACGCTTGCGCGACAGGAAGCGCGCAAACAGGTTGAAGGCCAGAATGATCACCATCAGCAAGAGCGCGGTGCCGTAGGCTGCGTTCATGTTGATGCCGTCGTTGGCAAGCAGGTACAGGTGAACCGTCATGGGGCGGCCGGAATCGAGCGGCGAAATAGGTAGATTGATGGCCTGCCCCATGGTGTAGAGCACCACCGCGGTCTCGCCAATGGCACGGCCGATGGCGAGGACGATGCCCGTGGCAATACGGCCAAAGGCAGAAGGAAGCACGATCTTGGAGACAACCTGCCACTTGGTGGCGCCCAGACCGTACGCGCCCCAACGGATATAGCGTGGAACGGCGCGAATGGCCTCTTCGGTGGTGCGCATGACGATGGGGAGCATCAGAAGTGCCAGCGCCAAAGCGGCCGAGACCATCGAAAGGCCCAGACCCATAGCCTCGACAAACAAGGCGTAGCCAAAGAGGCCCATAACGATGGAGGGTACCGAGGCCAAGGCATCGGCAGCATAGCGAATGATGTCGACAATCTTGCCCTGCTTGGCATATTCGGCCAGATAGACCGCAGCCAGGACGGCAACCGGCGTGCAGATGAGCATGGCGAGCGCCGTCACGTAGATGGTCGAGACGATCGTGGGCCAAATGCCGCCTTCGGCGTTGACGCCCTGCGGCCAGCCAAAGATAAAGTCGAGCGAGATATGCGGCAGGCCGTTGATGACCACGTAGGCGATGATGGCGATCAGCACCAGCGTGGTGATATAGGCCGCGGCGCGAAACACGCCGAGCATGATCTTGTTGGAGAGGTCCTTGTTGATGCGGCCCTTCTTGCCATGGGAAAGGGCACGCTTGATGCGCTCGCGCGACGAGGTCGTATCGACCGTCGTGTCAACGGAATCGGACATAGCCTACCCCCTCTTCTTGGAAATCAGGCGGACGATACCCACCAGTGCAGCGGAGATGATAAACAGGACAACGCCCATGCCAAACAGAGCCGAGCGGTGCAGGCCCGAGGAATAACTCATATCGAGCGCGATCTGACTCGTGAGCGTTGAGATAGGGCTCGAGATGCTATCCGGAATGACCGGGGCGTTGCCCACGACCATGAGCACGGCCATGGTCTCACCGATGGCGCGACCCATGCCCAAGACAATCGCATCGACGATACCCAACTTGGCTGCAGGCAGCACGACTTTGTAGATGGTCTGCCACTTGGTGGCACCCATGGCATAGGATGCCTCGCGAAAGCCCATGGGAATGGAATTGAGGGCATCGATGGTGAGCGTGGTGATGGTGGGAACAATCATGATGGCGAGCACGAACCACGCCG
>CALLRY010000144.1:0-1741 GCA_938014285.1 uncultured Collinsella sp.
TCATGGCTTACCTCAAGATGATCGTGAACCCGGCCGACGAGATGAGCGTCAAGCGCGTCATCAACACACCGCGCCGCGGCATCGGTTCCACCTCGATCCAAAAGATCGAACAGCTGGCGCGCGACAACCGTTGCTCGTTCTTCCAGGCTTGTGAGATCGCGTGCGCCGAAACCGGCATGTTTAGCGCCAAGGTGCGCAATGGCCTGTCGAGCTTTGTGTCGCTGGTGCGCGAGGGCCGTCGCATGGATGGCGAGCTCAAGGACGTCGTCGAGATGATTGTCGACAAGACGGGCCTGCTGCAGGCATTCCGCGCCGAGGGCACCATGGAGTCCGAGAGCCGCGCCGAGAACATCCAGGAATTCCTGGGCGTTGCGGCCGAATTTGAAGAGACACACGAGGATATCGAGGGTACGCTTGAGAGCTTGGAAGAGCTGCGCGCGGCTGGCGTTGCCGATGTGCCTGCCGACGCTGAGCCCGAGCCCGTTGTGGTGAGCGCGCCTGCGCCCGAGCCGGGACCGTCCGCGCCCGCGTCCTCGTTTGAGGCGCTGGTCGGCGCGCGCGATGCCGCAGGTTCCAATCCGCTCGATAGCCTAGCCGCCCCGGCGCTCTCGCCGCAGGATGCTCTGGCCGCCGCCATCGCGGGCAACGCATATGCCGCGTCGACGGAGATGCCGGCGGGTGCCGTGCATGCTGACGAGATCGAGCGCACCTACGGTCCGCTCACCTGTAAGGCGCTGCCGGCACTCATGGAGTGGCTGGCCCTGCGCTCCGACTTGGATTCCCTAGCCGGTGAGACGCATGCCATTACCATGATGACCATCCACTCCGCCAAGGGCCTGGAGTTCCCGGCGGTGTTCGTGGCCGGCATGGAGGAGGGTATCTTCCCGCACGTGCACGACTTTGGCGGCAGCGATGACCCGGGTAAGCTCGAGGAGGAGCGTCGCCTGGCCTACGTCGCCATCACGCGCGCCCGTAAGCGCCTGTTCTTGACCTATGCGGCCACGCGTCGCACCTACGGCTCGACCTCTGCCAACCCGCGTTCGCGCTTCCTCAACGAGATTCCGTTTGAGGATATCGAGTTTAGCGGTATCGGTTCTGCCGGCTTTGAAGGCACGGGCTGGGAGAAGCGCGGCGACCGTCACGGCATCTTTGGCTCGGGCATGGGCTCGGATATGTATGGCGGCAAGGTGTTCGGCTCGCATACGCGCTCGACCGGCGGTTCCGGTTCGCGCGGCGGATCGAGCTTTGACGATTTCTTTGGCGGCAGCAGCTACGGGACCGAACGCCATCGTGGGGTCTCGCCCGATGCCGGCCGTGTTGCCTCGACCTTTGGTTCGGGCGCGGCGCGAGCCAAAAAGCCGTCGTCCAAGGTGTCGCCGACGGTGGAGCGCAAGGTCGATCGCGCCAGCGCATCGCAGGACTTTGCCGCGGGCGATACCGTGAGCCACAAGACCTTTGGTACGGGTACCGTGATCTCGGTCGCCGGAGACATGATCGAGGTTCAATTCGAAAAGACCGGCCAGACCAAAAAGCTTATGAAGGGCTTCGCTCCTATAGTGAAACTGACCTAGGCGGCTTTCCCAGGCACGGCACCTCGGCCTTCAATCGTCGGGCATGACCTCAAGGTCTATGCCCTCCTCTTTCAGGCCGATCTGCCGCACCTGGAAAACCCGTACATCCGGCTAGGTGAACTGCACCCCAAAACTTGGACGGCTTAAATAAGAACTACGCCGCAAGGGAC
>CALLRY010000145.1:0-7583 GCA_938014285.1 uncultured Collinsella sp.
CTCGTAGTAGGCCGGCTCGCTCTCGTAGATCTTGGAGGAGTTGGACACGCAGGTGAGCGGAATCTCGGCGATCATGTCGCGTGCGGCGCGGATGTTGTCGCAGCGATGCCCCAGGTTGGAGCCCACGGCCACAAACGCGCGGCGCGGCTGTGGCTTGGCAACCGCCCAGTAGCCGTTTAGGAACTGCGCAAAACCCGCGGCGTCGTGCACGCGCACGATGTTGGCACCAGCCTGGATAGCACCCAGGCACACGCCAAACGTGGCGGCATCGCGCGCGGCGGCCTCGGTCACGCCCGAGACGGCGCCCACAAAGCGCTTGCGCGACACGGCGCACATGAGCGGATAGCCCAGTGACGCCATCTTGGCAGTCTCGCGCTGGATGACGATGTCCTCGTTAGCCGACTTACCAAAGCCCGGGCCAGGATCGATGCAGATGCGGTCGCGCGACACGCCGGCATGGATGAGTGTGCGGGCCTGGTCGGACAGAAAGCCCATGACGCGGCGCATGATGGGCGCCGAATCGGGCAGGGTAAAGCGGCGGAGCTGAGAGGTGGGCACGTAGGCCTCCTCGCGGCGGGCGCTGCGGCGCATCATGGCGGCCAGGCGGTCATTGGACTCCGATGCGGCCTCGGTGGCCTCGGGCGCAGCCTCGGGCGCGGGCGCAACGGTCTCGGCGGCAGCAGCCTGCTCGGCGGCCGGCGTCTCCTGCCCCGGCTCGGTTGCAGGCTCGGACGTGGGCTCCGGTTCGCCAAACGGCAACGAAGGCTGCACCACGCCGCCCGGAAGCTTGGCCTCCGGCTTAGGCTCGCCCAGCAACTTGCCGCGACGGCGAGCCGGCTTCTCGGCCTCACGCGCGGCCTCGGCAGCCGCCTCGCGCGCCTTCTCGGCAACAAACGCCGCTGCCGAGGTATCGAGCTGCACCGTTGCGTGCGTGCGGGTGGGCGCGGCGACCTCGCCGGCATGCATCACGATGACGCCGCAGGTGCTCGTCTTAACAAACTCGACCATCTTGGGATCGGTGAAGCCGGTCACGTCGTTGACGATCGAGGCGCCGCAGCGCACGGCCGCCTTGGCAACCGCCACGTGGCGCGTGTCGATCGAGACGATGGCACCCTCTTTGGCCAGCGCGCGCACAACGGGCAGCACGCGGCGAGCCTCCTCGTCGGGGTTGACCGGAGTAAAGCCGGGACGCGTGGACTCACCGCCCACGTCGATGATGTCGGCGCCGGCGTCGAGCATCGCCAGGCCGTACTCGATGGCGGCATCCGGGTCGAAGTGCTCCCCGCCATCGCTAAACGAATCGGGCGTCACGTTGAGGACGCCCATGATGCGCGGACGGTCAAAGCTGAGCTCGTACTTTCCGCACCGCCATGTCTTGCTGTCGTTCGCCATGAACATCCTCCTAAAATGCCCACGCCGCCGAGCTTGGGGAGCTGGCGGCGGGGTCGCTTTGCACTCAGTCTTTCTATTGTATCCGCGCACGCGGGCTAGAACGCAAACGCGGCCGCGATGTCGCAAGAAATCAGCAGGTCGGCATTTGCATCCTGATCGGTAGGAGCAAGATTGCAAATAGCCAGCGTATCGCCGGTAAAGTATCGCGTAAGGCCTGCCGCCGGATACACCACGAGCGAGGTCCCGCCCACAACGAGGGCATCGGCCGCGGCGATGGCGGCAACGGCACCGGTCAACACATGCTCGTCGAGCGGCTCTTCGTAGAGCACTACATCGGGCTTGATGCGGCCACCGCACGCGGGGCACGCAGGCACGCCCGCGGCATCCTCGTGCTCGCGCGAGCAAATCCACTCGGCGCTATAGACCGCGCCGCACGACTGGCAAATGTTGCGATGGACCGATCCGTGCAGCTCAAACACTCGCTGTGAGCCGGCCATCTGATGCAGGCCGTCGATATTTTGCGTCACCACGGCATCAAGCTTACCGGCGCGCTCCAGCTCGGCCAGCTTGGTGTGGCAGCGGTTGGGTTTAGCGTTAAGCGCGATCATCTTGGTGCGGTAAAAGTCGAAGAACTCCGCCGGATGCGCCTCGTAAAAGCTATGCGACAGCATGGTCTCGGGCGGATAGGCAAACTGCTGGTGATACAGGCCGTCCACGCTGCGGAAATCGGGAATGCCACTTGCCGTAGAAACACCAGCGCCGCCAAAGAAGACCACGCGCTTGTGGGTGTCAAACAGATCCGCCAGCGCGGCGGAGGCCTGCCTGGGGTCCGATATTGCCTGCGTCATATGAGTCCTCCGTCCTTGTTAGTCGGGCAGCGTTGAGCGACGTCCCAGCATGCGGCCTTTAAGTCAGCATGCGCGGATCCCACCCCGCCCCTGTTGCGCTAATCTTAAGCCTGCCAACCCCGCCGAAAGGACACCATGCCTCAGACTTACACTTTCGCCTCGTGGAACGTCAACGGCCTGCGCGCCGTGCTCAAAAAGGACCCGAGCTTTATCCAGATCGCGCAAGAACTCGACGTCGATATCCTGGCACTGCAAGAGACCAAGCTGCAGGAGGGCCAGGTCGATATTGACCTGCCCGGCTATCACCAAACCTGGAGCTACGCCGAGCGTAAAGGCTATTCGGGCACCGCGGTCTTTAGCCGCCAGGAGCCGCTGCGCGTACTGCGCGCCGATGCGCTGCTGCCCTACGCCGGCGGAGGCGAGGCGGCCGTGCTCGTCGCCCAAGCCGCAACCGAGGGCCGCGTCTGCGCGCTCGAGTTCGACAAATTCTGGTTTGTGGATGTCTACACGCCCAACGCACAAAATGAGCTCGCGCGCATCGACGTGCGTATGGCCTGGGACGATGCCTACCGCGGCTTTTTGAACGCGCTCGAGCGCGAGACCGGCAAACCCGTCGTAACCTGCGGCGACTTTAACGTGGCGCATGAGGAGATCGACCTTAAGAACCCCAAGTCCAACCGCGGCAACGCAGGCTTTTCGGACGAAGAGCGCGGTAAGTTTACCGAGCTGCTCAACGCCGGCTTTACCGATACCTGGCGCACGGCTAATCCGGACGTTGAGGGCGTCTACAGCTGGTGGAGCTATCGCTTTAATGCCCGCAAGAACAACGCCGGCTGGCGCATCGACTACTTCCTGGTAAGCGACGCAATCGCCGCCAACGTTCGCGACACCGGCATCCGCGGCGACATCTTCGGCAGCGACCACTGCCCCGTCACCCTCACGCTAGAACTCTAGCCCCAATTGATCCCCTGGGGACGGAGGAAAAGGGATCATTTTCACCTCGCGAGGGAACCCACGCGGCCCTCCCGCCACGGAACTGACCCATCTACTACGTTTAAGCCACTACCCTCAACCACAGCGAACAACGCAAAAAGAAAACCGCAGGTAGAAAGCCTGCGGTTTTTCGTAAAACGCGGTCATGGTCGGGGGTATCAAGCTAAACGTAGTAGATGGGCCAGTTTCGTGGCAAGCGCCGCCAACTGATTCCCCGGGGACGTCTGGGGACGGAGGAAAACGGATCGATTTGGCTCTCTGAGGGCCACGATGCCCGTCATATCAGCCGGCCATTCCAAAACTATGCCGGTTTACGGGGCTGAATCGCGAACCCCCAACCATACGCAATTCCGAAATAATAAAACCTCAGGTAAACGGCTTGCTCTATTTTGAAAAAAGCCGGTATGGTCGGCCTACGCTAATCTAGCCCCGTAAACCGGCATAGTTTTGAAATGGTACTTCGGAAGTATTGATTCACGCCCCGGCGCAACCAGCCCTACAGCCCGTATTTCACGACAACGCGGTTGATCCGTCGACACCAAGGCTTGTAGAGGGCGGCCAAGAACACGCAGGTCGCGAGGCCGTGTGTGATATCGAATGGCACTGCCGTGGCAAGACGCGCCACGACGCCCGCCCACGTGAGCGGTTGTACAAAACCGATAATGTCGTACGCGTTGATCACCACGCCGTACAGCAGACCCGAAGCAAAGCCGTACGCCATCAGCGCCGGCATGCGCACGGTTCCATCCGCACGGTCGAACGCACCGGCATGCGCCAGCGCACCGCCAACATAGCCAACCAGGCCCCAGGCATACATCTGCCATGGCGTCCACATGCCCTGCCCAAAAAAGAAATTGCTGGTCAGCGCCGCCAGCGCGCCAACCATAAAACCATTGCGGCGACCAAGCGTCGCCCCCGCGATAATGGCGATGGCGCTCACCGGTTTAAAGTCGGGAATGGGCCCAAACAGGATGCGCCCCGCCGCTGCCAGCGCCGCCAGCACCAGCGTGGGCATAATCTGGCGCAAACCCGGACGAGATGCCTCGTAACCCGCAAAGAACAGTGCAAGCACCAGCGCCACCACGACAAGCATGGCAAGCGCCGCCTGCTCAACGCCCGCCAGCAACGCCGCTGCCATCACCGCCGGCACCGCCAACAACAGCGGGATCTCCAGTTTTGTGAGTAAACGCGAGAAACGACAGTCCGTCATCCCATCACGCCCTATAGAACACGTTGTCGGCAAAGAAGTCGGCCGGGGGCTCCATGCAGGCAATCTCGCCGTCAAACATCATGGCGACGTCGTCGGCTACCTGCTCGGCAAAGTCCAAATCGTGCGTAGCCATGATGACGGTGCCGCCAGCCTTCGCATGGTCACGCAGGGCGCGGGCGATGATGCGGCGGCTCTCCAGGTCAAGGCCCTTCGTGGGCTCGTCAAGCAGCAGCAGCTCGGGGCCGATCAGCAGCAGCTTTGCCAGCGCAAGCAGCTGGCGCTGTCCGCCCGAGAGGTCGTAAGGGTGGCGCGTCTCCAGGCCGTCCAATCCCAGTTGCGCCGCACGCTCCCGCGCCAAGTTCTCGTCATATCCGCAGGTCGAGGCCCATTCCATCAGCTCGTCGCGCACCGTCTCGGCAACCAGCAATGCTTTGGGATTCTGAGGCAGCAGCGCCGCCGAGGCCGCTCCGCGCACCATGCGGCCGCGCTGCAGCTTGGCGGTCTTCGCCAGCACCGAGAGCATCGTCGACTTACCGCATCCGTTGCCGCCCACGATCGCATGCACCGCACTGGCCGAAAACGCAACGTCGAGCCCGCGCAGCACCCAACCGCCCGCGCGATCGTAGCGAAACCAGCCTTCCGACAGGGTGGTAGCCGACCCGCCGTGCATTTTTTGGAGTATTCTGCTTCCATCCGTGCGCGGGAAGGCTTCCGAGCCGTTCTCGAGCGACGTTTGCGCCACAAATTCGGACGATTTGTCCAATTCTGAACTTTTTTTCGCGCTCGATACGTCCCCGGGCGGCTCCAGAGAGCCCAAATTGTCCTCACACCTGCTGAATACTCCGTTTTTTGCACATCGGATGGCACCCCACCCCAACATCTCATCGGAAAACAGCGATTCTCGGCGTCCCAAAGAAGCCATATCCGCCACCTCGCGCACGCGACCGCCCTCAATCCGGTACGCACGCGTCGCATACTCGAGCATCGGCCGCGGTTGATGCGTAGCCACAACAACCGTGCAGCCCAGCTCACGGTTCACGCGAAACAGCGCGTGCAGAAAATTCTTCTCGGCAACGGGATCGAGCTGAGACGTGGGCTCGTCGAGTAGCAGCACACGCGGACGCAGCGCCAGGACGGCGGCAAGCGACAGCAGCTGCTTGCGGCCACCCGAAAGCGTGTCGGTATCGCGATGAAGCCAGTCCTCCAGACCAAAGAAATAGCTGGTCTCGGCAACACGGCGGCGCATCTCGTCGCGCGACACGCCCAGATTCTCTAGGCCAAACGCCATCTCGTGCCACACGGTCTCGCACACAATCTGGTTCTCGGGATCCTGGAACACATAGCCCACGCGCTCCGCCGATGCCCGCGCGTCCATGTCGGCAACGTTCTCGCCCAGCACGCGCAGTTCGCCAGTGCGCTCGCCCGCCGGCGCGATCTCGGGCTTGAGCAGCGACAGCAGCGTCGACTTACCCGATCCGGTACCGCCAACAAGCAACGCAAATGCACCTTGGGGAACAGACCAGTCGAGCCCCTCGAGCACCGCAGCATCAGCATCGGGGTAGGCAAAGCTCAGGCTCCGCACCTCAATCGCCGGCATATCCGGGCCGCACGCCTCGCCCGACACCAGGCCCCTATCCAACCGAGCCATCAGCCAAACCTCTTCTCATCAATCGCGTGCAACGCGCAAGGCAGCACCATCCAGGCAGCGTACACGACATAGCCCAGCCACGGCGCCGGCACCGAGAGCTGCGGATAAAACGAATACTGCGTCGTCGCGGTCCACGCCACTGCCGCCGTGGCCACGCCAAACAGCGCAAGCCCAACCAGCGCGGCAACGTCGCTGAGTCCCAGTCGATACCGCGCATACGTCGTACGACGCGTCGCGGCACCCCACCCGCGTGAGCGCATCGCGTCCGCGCGATCCAGCGAATCTTCCATGCCCCAGCCCATCAACACGCTTGACGCCCGCAGACGCGAGCGCACGGGATCGGCCGGCGCGCGCCCCGGCACGTCAATCGCATCCTGCACCGCCAGCACCGTACGACCGCGGCGCAAAAACTGCGGGATAAGCCTCATGCACATCGAGATCATGAGCGCGATCACCGGTGCGGCATTACCCAGCAGCGCGAGCACCTTGTCGTATTCGAGCATCAACGCCGCGGCCTCAAACCACAGCACGCTCGCCACAAACAGCCCGCCCATGCACAGGCCGTATACCATGCTTTCCAGATACACCGCGCGCATGCCAATACGGAACAGCTCCGTCGAGCCCGAGGCGCTAAACAGCGGATTGACCAGCGCGATAATCAAAATCACCGGCAGCTGCCAGCGGAGTGCGCCCAGCGTGCGGGCAGCCCCGCGCGTCGCAAATCCATACGCCAGCCCGCCCGCAAGTGACAGCGCAATCAGCACCGGCTGCATCGAGAACATGGTGAGCCCCAGCGTCAGCACCATGTAGAGGGCCGGCACAGCCGGATGCGACATCGAGAATGCCGCGACGGGCTCGCCGCCAAACTCCTCTTGTATGTTGTCCACGGGCACCCCCGTCCCCTCGCTCAAACGACAGCTCCGCAGCACCGCCAACGCCGCACGCAAGCAGCGCAAACGCCACGCCGGCGGCACCGACATCGGCCGCCATGAGCCAATCGCTACGCGCTCAACATATGCCTGCGGTATCATATTGCGCCGTGTATCGTTTCCAAACACACGTCTCTATAACGTAACAGGAGATCACATGGACGCAACCGCAATTATCCTCGCTGCCGGCGAGGGCACCCGCATGAAGTCGAACCACTGCAAGGTTTCGCACAAGATCCTGGGCAAGCCCATGGTCCAGTGGATCGTCGACGCCACCATCAAGGCCGGCTGCAGCCGCGTCGTGGTCGTCATCGGCAGCCACGCCGACGAGATGCGCGCCCTCATCGACGGCGCCTATGCCAACAGCGCCACCAAGGTCGAGTGCGTTGAGCAGACCGAGCGCCTGGGCACCGGTCACGCCGTGAAAGTCGCGCTCGAGGCCTGCGGCATCACGCAAGGCCCCGTCGTCGTGCTCAACGGCGACCTGCCGCTCATCACCGCCGACACCGTCGCCAAGTTCGCGCAGACCGTCGCCACCGGCGAGCTCGCCTGCACCGTCATGA
>CALLRY010000146.1:0-7579 GCA_938014285.1 uncultured Collinsella sp.
CCGCCAGCCCCTGGAACTGGGAAGCAACCGCTCGCGAGGATCCGCAGTACCGCCCCTTCGACGCCGACGCCTACTTTATCGGTGGAACCCTGGGCGCCCTGTCGCTGCCCCGCCTGCACCAGTTCTCCTACAACGGCGCCTCTAACTGGCACAAGCCGCTGCAGATGGAGATTCCGGCTGTCGACCCGGCACTGCCGCACAAGATGCAGCTCAAGCACTTTGTGAAGGTTGTCCGCCGCGAGGTCGAGCCCGTCGTGACCCCCGCCGATAACGTCAAGACGCTCACGCTTCTCAACGCCATCAAGGAGGCCGCCGAGACCGGCCAGCTCGTCGAGCTGTAATGCCTTAAGAGCGGCCGTGGCAGAAACCCCATGTCGAGCCCTTCGGCCCGCCACCAACAAGCCCCTCTTCTTTGCCCCGCGAGCAGCCTCCTGCCCGCGGGGCATTTTGCTACCTTGCCGACGATTTTTCTGGGGCGGGGGCTATTTTGCACCTCGACTTGGTTCGTTCGCCACGAAATGGGCCTATCTACTACGTTTAACCGATTACCCTCAACCATGCCAAATTTCGAGAAATAAAAACCGCAGGTAGATGGCTTGCGTATTCTCGGAAAACCGGGAGATGGTCGGCCCATGCAGTTCAAACGTAGTAGATAGGCCGTTTTCGTGGCGCGGGCCCAAAACAGTCTTTTGGGACGGGTGGTATCCTTGGTAGCCCTGTGCTGCAAACGCACCTTAAACGCAAGGAGTCCCATGGATCTTATCGCCCAGCTCGCCCGCGAGCTCAACCTTAAGACCGCCAACATCGAGGCGGCCGTCAAGCTCATCGACGAGGGCAACACCATTCCCTTTATCTCGCGCTACCGCAAGGAAGCCACGGGCGGCATGGACGACGTCGCCCTGCGCGCACTCGACGAGCGCCTGTCCTACCTGCGCAATCTTGAGCAGCGCAAAGAGGACGTCATTCTGCTCATCGACGCCCAGGGCAAACTCACGCCCGAGCTCGAGCAGCAGATTCGCGAGGCCACGCAGCTCCAGCGCGTCGAGGACCTCTACAAACCCTACCGCAAAAAGCGCATGACCCGCGCGCAGAAGGCCCGCGAGGCCGGACTGGAGCCGCTCGCCAATATGATCATCATGCAGGCCTCGGCCAAGGGCAGCGCGCTCGACGCCGCCGCGGAATACGTCAACGAGGAGGCCGGCTTCGACACGCCCGAAAAGGCGCTCGCCGGCGCCGCCGACATCGTGGCCGAGACGGTGGCCGAGGACCCCGAGAACGTCGCCGACCTGCGCACCTTTACGCAAAACACCGCCGACATCGTCGTCGAGGCCACCGACCCCGCCGAAAAGACTCCCTACGAGCCCTACTACAGCTATGATGAGCCGCTGCGCCGTATTCCCAACCACCGCGTGCTGGCTATCGACCGCGGTGAGCGCGAGGGCAAGCTCCGCGTGCGCGTGAACGTCGACAGCGCCGCCGCCACGGCACGCCTCGGCAGCCGTTGGCCCCGACGCCAGGGTGTGTTTGCTCCCATCTTCGATGCCGCCATCGCTGACGGTTACAAGCGCCTCATGGCCCCCTCGCTTGAGCGCGAGGCCCGCGCCAAGCTCACCGTTCGCGCCCAGACCGAGGCCATCAACGTCTTTGCCAAGAATCTCGAGGGCCTGCTCTCGGCACGCCCCGTACGCGGCGCCCGCGTGCTCGCGCTCGATCCGGGCTACCGTACCGGCTGCAAGGTCGCCGTCATGGACGAGACCGGCAAGCTACTCGACCACGACGTGGTCTACCCCACCAAGCCGCGCCACGACGTCGCCGGCACCAAGCGCGAGCTCGCCCGCCTCGTCAAGAAGGACGGCGTCAACACCATCGTCATTGGCAACGGCACCGCTAGCCGCGAGACCGAGGAAGTCGTCTCGGAGTTCATTGCCGAGCAGGCGCCTGGGTTGCGATACACCATCGTCAACGAGGCCGGCGCATCGGTGTACTCCGCCTCCGAACTCGCCAGCCAGGAGTATCCCGACTTGGACGTCACTGTGCGTGGCGCCATGAGCCTGGGCCGCCGCCTGCAGGACCCGTTAGCAGAGCTCGTCAAGATTCCGCCTCAGTCCATCGGCGTGGGCCAGTACCAGCACGACCTTGACCAGGCCGAGCTTTCGCGCACCCTGGGCCACGTGGTGGAGGACGTCGTCAACCGTGTGGGCGTCGACGTCAACACCGCGAGCGCAAGTCTGCTGGGATACGTATCAGGCATCACGCCGAGCGTGGCCAAGAACATCGTTGCCTACCGCGAGGAAAACGGCGCCTTTACCGATCGTCGCCAGCTCAAGAAGGTCCCTAAGCTGGGACCCAAGGCATATCTCAACGCCGCGGGCTTCCTGCGCATCAGCGGCGGCAAGAACCCGCTCGACGCGACGAGCGTCCACCCCGAGAGCTACGAGGTGGCCACGTCCGTCCTGGAACGCGCCGGCGTTAAAGCAAGCGAGCTCAGCCGCGGCGGCGTGCCCGACATCGAGCGCCGTCTGGGCAGTATCTCGGCGCTGGCAAGCGACCTGGACTGCGGCACCCTCACGCTCATCGACATTGTCAACGAGCTCAAGAAGCCCGGCCGCGACCCGCGCGACGACGCGCCCGAGGTGGTCTTTAGCCGCTCGGCGCTTTCCATCGACGATCTGGAGCCCGGTATGGAACTCAAGGGCACGGTGCGCAACGTTGTGGACTTTGGCGCCTTCGTCGACGTGGGCGTGCACCAGGACGGCCTCGTGCATATCTCCAAACTGGCCAACCGCTTTGTCAAGCACCCCAGCGACGTCGTGCGCGTCGGTGACACGGTCAAGGTGTGGGTCGAAAAGGTCGATCGCGACCGCAAGAAGATCTCCCTCACCATGGTGCAGGGAAAATAACCTGGACCGAACGCAAAAATGGGACAAACAAGTCAGACTTGTTTGTCCCATCTCTTTATACGCAGGCAGTGGACGCGGTTCCGCTTTGCGGGTTATTGCAGATTCACCCACAAAGCGGGACGAACGGCGTTAGACGTAATGTCAACGCTGTTGCCGCCAGGACCCAAGCGACCGACGTCGTACACTAAATCCGCACCATGACCGGTGCCACCATCAGGCACTGAGCGAAGCCACCAGAAGCATCCGTCACCATTATATCCGCCTGCACCATTCTTCTTAGCCCATTTAGTAGGGCAGCAAATCCGATCTTCATCAGATTTGAAATACTCGTTCGCTTCATCTCGGGAAAGCAACGTGGGCGCGCCATCGATGATTTTCTCTTCATCGTCAGTGAACGCTTGGGTAGCAAAGTCGTTCTCAAGCCAGTTCTTAAGATCCGACGACTCCCATTCGTTGCCCTTGTCATAATCTGAGTTAAACGCATGGGCATCAAGCGCCTTGTCGCTCACGACCAGGGCCCGGCTACCCTCGACCGCGAGCACACGCCATTTTATGGGCTCCTCGCCATTTGAGGTGTCGCCGTCCTGCTCATAGGAGCCGAACTCAACCTTGTCGCCCACCTGGACGCCCTTAAAGGGATTCTTATTGGAAGCTTTGCCATCGGATGCGCTGGCACTCCGATCGTACGAACCGGACTCAACCGTTTCGTTCGCTTGGCCATTCTCAAAAGAGTTCTTGTTGAGACCCGGAATCACGGCGACCAGCGCGACCACGACGACCGCCGCCGCGGCACCGATGATGAGCGGGACCTTCTTCTTGGTACCCGGCATCTTAGCCGGCACGGGAGCAGCACTTTGCGGGACAGGCTCCGCACCCGAGGCTACCGCCGGATTACCGGATTTCCCCGAGGGGGGGGGCGGGCTCACCAGGCATCATGGGAAGCGGGTTGCCGCACGCCGCACAGAACTTGGCCGCGTCGGCGTTCTTGGCACCGCATTTGGGACAGAACATGGGGTCTCCTTCCTTTCGTTTTCCTTTCGCACGTTAAGGCTAGACCCAAGGCAACCCAACTTGTTGCGCAACATGTCCCGGAGAAGAAAATATCTGTGCGAGCGAGGATCGCGTGCTGTCCCGCTTGCGTCGCACCCCACTCACGCTGACAAAATTATCCGTGCCTTCGATGCATAGCCACCGCATCCGTCGTCCAATCTGCAAGTTTTTCTCACCGGATGGAAAGAACTTGCAAAGACTGCAACAAAAAGGCACCGCCCCATCAAAGAGGCGGCACCAGCCAAGTCTTATTCAGCTCAGAACCTACCGGCAGCTCGTGTCGGCAGCCCAGGCCTTTCCTTTGCCTAGCGCGACCCTCGCGAAGCGCGTGAGCGATAGGGAAAGGAAAGGCCTGGGCGAACAACCCTCGGCGCAGCCAGTGTTCGCGTTACGGCAGGATATGGAAGCCCAAAGCGGCGATATCCTTGGCAAAGCCGCGGACGGTGTCGAGCGAGACCTCGTACGGGTCGCGGCCGATGTTCTTGCGCTTGGCCAGGATGCTGTTGGGCACCGTGATGATCTGACAACCGCAGGCTTCGGCCTGGTAGATGTTGATGAGCTCGCGCGTGGACGCCCACAGGACCTCGCAGTTGGGCTTGACGGCGGCCTTCTTGACCGACTCCGTCATAAACGGAATGGGATCAACGCCGGTATCGGCGATGCGGCCGGCAAAAAGCGAGATGATGGACGGCGTCTCGGCGTCAACGGCCTCGACCATCTCATCGACCTGCTCGGGCGTAAAGATGGTGGTGACGTTGACCTTGATGCCGTCGGCCGAAAGCTTGCGGACCAGCTCGCCGGTGGACTCGCCCTTGGTGGTCACGCACGGAATCTTAACGTAGACGTTCTCGGCCCAGGTAGCGATCTCGCGGGCCTCGACCTCCATGGTCTCGACGTCGTCGGCAAAGACCTCAAACGACACGGACACATCGGTGATGCGGGCCAGGACTTCCTTGGCAAACGCGCGGTAATCCGTCACGCCGCCCTTCTTCATAAGGGACGGGTTGGTCGTGAAACCCTGAACGTTGCCGTTCTCGTACATGTCGAGCATGCCCTCGAGGTTTGCACCGTCAGCGAACACCTTGATTGCCATCTGCCTGATTCCTTTCGTTTGCACGCTGGCATTGAACTGCTAAACACTTTACCTACGTTTATCAAGGCGTGAACTGCGGGTTTTTATCTTCTCGGCGAGCGGTATAAACACCTCAGTGTTTGGATTGATAAATCGATTGAGCATGCAAAAGCAAAGAGTCGCAGTTTGAGCAAACGTCAGAAGGCGGGATTCATTAGATGAGGCCGAAATGCTGCATGGCGGTGACGGTACCGTCGTGTGCGACATCGTCGGTCACGTAGTCGGCGACCGCCTTGACCTCGGGCATGGCGTTGCCCATGGCGACAGCCGTCTCGACCGCAGCGAGCATGCCCAGGTCGTTGCCCGAATCGCCAAAGCCAAAAGTGCGCGCATTTCCCTCGCGGCCCAGATACGCCAGCGCTCGCGCCACGCCCACGCCCTTGTCAATGCCCCTGGGGCTCAGCTCGCGATTCTGACCACCGGTGTTGCACAGCTCAAACTCGCGATCGATAAAGCCGTCATCGCTGGCTACGCGCGCCAGGTCGCCCGCGGTGATGCACACCTTGCCCACGCGCAGACGGCCGTCGACGCGCATCTCCTCGGCGCTGTGCACCACAGAGGTACCGATTAAAGACGAGCACTCAACGCCCACAGGCTCCAGCGCAAAAGTCGCAGCGTTGGACTCGAAAAAAACCTCGATGCCGACATCCACAACGCGACGCGCAAGCTCCTCAACAATGCCTTCGTCAAAGCAGTCCTCATGCACCACGCGTCCCTCGATCTCGAGCGTCGCCCCCGCCATGGCAACGATACCCGCCGGGTTCAGCGCGCGCAGGCCATCGGCAATCAGCCACAAGGGACGACCCGTGCAGATAAATGCCTGGTGACCCGCATTGCGCAAGCGACCAAATGCATCAACAACAGCCTTCGACGGATGTATTGCATTGAAGTCCTTGTCGGTCATATCGTCGGGATCAAACGACGTCAGCGTGCCGTCCACGTCAAAAAAGAGCACGGCGGAATCAGAGCACGCATCAATCATATGAGTTCCTTTCGAGGATAAGGGCAAACGAAGCATCCATCATATAATGAAGCGACGCAATCAGAGAGGTCACCCATGGAATTTTATGCAAGCTGCCCCGAGGGCTTTGAATCCGCACTCGCCGACGAGCTCAAGCGGCTCGGGCTTTCGCATGTCCGCCGCCTGAAGGGCCGCGCTACGTTTGAGGGCGAGCTCGAAGAAGGCTACCGCGCCTGTCTATGGTCGCGCCTGGCCAGCCGCGTGTTTGTGGTGCTTGGGCGCTTTGAGGCGCAGGATGCCGATGAGTTGTACGACGGCGTTTACGACATCGCCTGGGAGAGCATTGTTCGCCCCGGCGCCACCATCGCCATCACCGCCCGCGGCGTGACCGAGCAGCTGCGCAACACGCGCTTCTCGGCCCTGCGCGCCAAGGACGCGCTGTGCGACCGTCTGGCCGAGACCACGGGCCGTCGCGCCGATGTCGACGCCGCCGATCCCGACGTTCACCTGCTGCTTTCGCTGCGTCAGCGCCGCGCGAGCATCAGCCTGGACCTTTCGGGCGACCCGCTGTTCAAGCGCCTGCCGCCCGCCGCGACCCGCGCCGGCGAGGGCACGCACGTGCTGCGCCCCGACTACGCCGCCCTGGTGCTTGCGCAAGTCGGCTGGACCGCACTGTGCGAGCGCGAGCTAACGGCCGACGATTACGAGAATGAAGCTCTGCCCACGCTGGTCGACGCCTCGTGCGCCGGCGGCGGCCTGCTGCTGGAGGCCGTGAATATCCTAACCGACCGCGCCCCGGGTGCCGTCCGCGAGCGCTGGGGCTTTGAGGGCTGGCAGCTGCATGACGCTGCCCTGTGGGAGCAGCTGCGTGCCGAAGCGCGCGAGCGCGAGACGACGGCACGCGAGCGCCAGGCGCGCATCGTTGCCGTGGATGTTGACCCCGCCGCCCGCAAGACCGCTGAGCGCATGGTTAAGTGCGCCGGCTACAAGCGCTTTGTCGATTTTTGCGCCGCCAAGTCCGCCACCGTACTGGACCATGCGGGCGCCGTCGCCGGTGCCGCCGTGGTCGCGGATACGACCGAGACACCGCTTTCGCTCATGCACGACGCCATGACGCTGGTCGGCGAGCTGCGCCGCGCGCCCGAGCTTGCCGCGGCGCCGGTCGCCGCGCTCACCCGCGACGGATTGCTGGCCCGCGCGCTCCACGCCGAGCCCGAGCGCTCAATCGCCGTCATGCCCAACAACGAGGAGGCGACCGTCGAAGTCTGGCCTTCGCTCGACCACGCTGCCGCAGCGTTTGAGGCTGCGACCAGCGCGGATGCCGAGGCCAAGGTTGCGGATGCCGACGACGTCAACGACAGAGCCGCCGCTTCCGCCATGCCCGAGCCTGCCGCCATGCTCGACCTGGGTGACGGCAAGCCGCTGCCCGTGCTCATTCCGGAGTCCGAGCAGTTCGCCAACCGCCTGCGCAAGAATGCCCGTCTGCGTCGCAAGTGGGCCAAGCGCGAGGGCGTGAGCTGCTACCGCGTCTACGAT
>CALLRY010000147.1:0-3229 GCA_938014285.1 uncultured Collinsella sp.
GAAGTGCAAACCGCCATTTTAAGAAACCCCGATGTGGCCGATTGCGTCGTTTTCGGCACGAGCGATCCGGTGATGGGCGAGGCTGTCGCTGCCGTGGTGCAACCGGTGAAGGGTAAAACCCTCACGGCGCAAGACGTGCAGGAGGCCTGCAAGGCCTATATCGCAAGCTACAAAAAGCCGCGCTATGTACTGTTCGTTGACAACTTGGGCCGCGATGATGCAGGAAAGATTCGGTTGAAAAACGTTATCGCCTATTTTGACGCCCACATCGAGAAGTAGCGGCACGTTCTGAATGCTGAATTAAATTTTTAAGAGGGTTGATTGAATTCTCATAGGTAAACGTTTATGCAGTTCAGAGGCTCGTTTACTTCCACTCTTTCAAAAACCAGGTCGCGGATTCGAATCGTTTACCTCCAGTCTTTCATTTCGATTTGCGGGCGCGGCGATATGTGTAGACGCGGCCAAGGCGGCGCAAGGCCAGGTCAGGCCCTATATGGGTCTTATGAAAGAGTGCAGGTAAATTATTCGCTCGGGCTGCCCGGCTATAAGCGCACGATGGAGTGCGGCACGAGCTGCGGCGTCAGGTTCACCTCCCTCGGGTCGATTGCCTCGACCCCGTATGCATCGAGCACCCCCGGCGGGAGCACAAGCCTCGCCATCTCCACCGGGGCCATCCACTTCATGTTCCCGCGCAGGTAGCTGTTGACGTGGCTCATGCACGCGGCCATGTCGCGGCAAGTCAGCGCTTCAAAGTTCGTCTTCCCCTTCGGCAGGATCCTCCTGAGCTCCTCATGGCAACGCTCCGCGCGCCCTTTCTGCTGGCTCTGCATCGGGTCGCAGAAGTAAAGGCTTAGGCGCTTGACGCCGTTCTTGCCGTGCTCGATCCTCTCGACGTAGCTGAACTCGGAGCCGCGGTCCGCAATGATGAGGCCGAACATCTGCGAGAACCTGGGCCCGCACACGGCCTGGAGCGTGTCTATGGCCTCGACGACGCAGCGGGCCGTCTTGCGCGGGAGCAGGATGTAGAACTGGAATCCTATCCTCCTGAGGAAGAGCGTTAGGATGCACTGCTCGTCCTTGCCCGACCTGCCGACGACGGTGTCCATCTCCACCGCGTTGTCGCGATCGGCCTGGTCGAGGGCGCAGAAGTCTGACCATCTCCTCCCCTCGAGGTCCTCCCTCGGGATCGCCGACGCCCCTGGCGCCTTCGGCTTCGAGCGGGGCTTGTACCTCACCGCGCGCGGGAGGTCGAGCTTCGTGAGGTCGCCCGCCTTCGCGCCGCCCAGGTAGTTGTAGAGAGACCTCACCCCGAAGGGGATGGCGCCTGGGTTCGCGGCGATGATGTGCGCCGGGGACTGTCCCCTGGCCAAGCCCTTCGAGATCAGCGCTATCGCCGCCTCGAATTCAGCCGGGTCGCAGTCTATGCCGCGCCTCGCGTCTCTCCTCCGAGCGTCCGCGAGGTCCTGCGCCCATTTCGCCTGGTAGAACCTATAAGGGTACCTGCATCCGCCTCCAAGCCGCCTCGGGCAGGCGTTGCAGCAGAACGGCGTCCTGTCAAGCCGCGGGCAGGGGCTCGCCTCGAATTCCTCGCACAGCGAGTTGCAGAGGAAGTCCTTGCACCTGCTGCAGCGCATCCTGCAGATCCCCTTGCACAGCCCCCTGGCCTGGCATCCCGCCGCCTTCGTGCAGATGTTCCGGGTCCTGACCACCAGCATCCCCTGCGGGTCGTCCGTCCAGTTGCGCCTCACCTCCTCGGCGACGACCTTGGGCGCGCGGCCTATCGTCCGCGCGATCCAGGCGATTCTGTCGCCCCTATTCAGGCCGCGCTCTATCTCGAGCCTGTCGTCGTAGGTCAGGGTTCTCCTCTCTTGCCCTTCGCCTGCTTCCATGGGCCCTCCTCTCGTCCGGTTACGGCCTCATGGGGCAAGATTCGGCGCATTCCATCGTTTATGCAAGACTGGAGGTAATGAAGTTACCTACGAGAATTCATTTGAGGGCGGAATTCCGCCTATTTCGTCTTCAGGTCGCCCGTCTCGGAATCGTAGGCGACGTCGGCCTGAAGGTATTCCTTGCCCTTCATCCAATCGAGAACAGGGTCGACCATGTCTTTCGTGGGAAGTTCGGCTTCGGGATAAGAAGAAATGGGATACGTGTCGGCCACAATACCGGGCAGATTCGCCTTTTCCACGAGTAAATCGCGGAATCCCTCAGGGTCGGCCTCAATCGCGGCCACGGCATCGTTCCATGCGAGGCGCACGCTCTCGAGCGCAGCTTTGCCGCTCTCGAGCCACGAAGAGCGCACGGCGAGAACCGACTGGCTCACGTTGCCCACGCCTTGCGTGTCGTCGGCAAGCGTGATCATGCCCGTCGCCTCGCCCAGCGCAAGCAGGCTGCCCGGCAACGCGGCCGCCGCGACCTGATTGTTCGTCATAGATTCGTAGCGAACTGGAAGCTTCTTGATCTCTTCGTTGACGATTTCGCCTTCTGAAGCGCCAGCGGCCTCCATAAGCTTGTCCATCACATATTCGGGCACGGTATTCGAGCCAACGCCAATGCCTTTGCCCTTCAAATCGGCGAGACTCTTGATGCCCGACTCAGGCGACGTTTGAATGCCGAAACGACCCTGTTCGGGCGTGGCGCCAAGCGTAACCCATGCGAGGTTCAAACCAATGCCGCTCGCCACGAGCGACGCGGAAACCATGATATCGGTCATCGCACCGTCGATTTCACCCGCAGCGAATGCCGTGGAAAGCTCCTGTGCGCTTTGGAACGTAACGATTTCGACCTCGACGTCGTGATCGCCATAGAAGCCCTTTTGCTCGGCAACCCAGAAAGGCAGCGAGTCCTCGGTCTGCATGGTGCCGATTTTCATCAAAGTAGCTTCAGACGCGGCGCTCTCCTGCGAAGAGCAGCCCGAAAGCGCGACCGCCGAAAGCGCGGCAACCGAAGCAAACCCGATGAAATCGCGACGCGACATTGCGCCCTTGCTCGTAACGTCGATGACGTTTTTCATGAAACACATCTCCCTTCATTGATGCGTTGCGGTGAATTGTTACCGTTTAAGCAGCACATGCGATAGTACCGACATCGCTAAGCAACACAAGCAAATAATGATAGCGCCCCGCATAAGGACGAATAATCCATGCGGGCGAGCAAAGAAGCGGCCGCCGACTGGCGACCGCGTAGAGCATCAGATGGCAAATACTCAATCGCATTTTTCTTTGCGCAT
>CALLRY010000148.1:0-5294 GCA_938014285.1 uncultured Collinsella sp.
TCAGGCTGCTCAATTTCCGATGCTCTTTTTGCTCAAATCCTCTTGACGAAACACAAGACGCCGACGAGCCCGCCGCGGCGGCCAGGCTGGAGGCCATCAGGGACTGCCTGCGCCGGGGGCTGTCGCCCGAGCAGATGGCGGCGCGCAACGGCGGGCCCGTGGACCTGTCGCCCTCGACGATCTACCGCTGGGTCGCGGCGGGCTACGACGGCATGACCAACATGGAGCTCAGGCGCAAGGTCGGCTACAGGCCGAGGAAGCGCGCCGCGGGCCGGGCGGCGACCCGCCACTCCGCCCGCAGGTCGCATGCCGCGTTCCTCGCCCTCGGGGAGGATGCGTGCGCCGCGGCCTGGGAGATGGACACCGTCGAGGGGGCCCGGGAGGACTCCGCCTGCCTGCTCACGCTGCTGCACCGGCCCAGCAGGCTCCAGCTCGCGCTGCCGCTGGAGGAGAAGACCGCCGGGCGCGTCGCGGCCGCCCTGGGCGATATCAGGGAGGTCCTCGGCGCCGACGGCATGGGCAGGGTCTTCCGCGCCGTGCTCACCGACAACGGCACGGAGTTCTCCGACGAGCGGGCGATCGCGGACCTCGTCGGCGAGGGGCCGGGCGAGACGAGGCTGTTCTACTGCGACCCGAGGCGCAGCGACCAGAAGGGCGCCTGCGAGCGAAACCACGTCGAGATAAGGAAGCTGCTGCCCAAGGGCTCCGGACTCAGGTTCGACCGGCTCGCCCCGGCGGACCTGGCGCTGGCCATGTCGCACGTGAACTCCGAGCCCCGCGGCGCGCTCGGCTTCTCGACGCCCGCGCGCGCCTTCAGGGCGATGCTCGGGGAGGACGCGGCAGCGCTGCTGGACGCCTACGGCGTGGAGGACGTGGCGCTCGGCGATCTCGACCTGACGCCGGGGCTCATCGAGAGGGCGCGCGCCGAGAGGGGCGATGCCCCGCTGGCCTAGCCTAGAGGGAAAAACGGAATAGACGGACCGACCGTCCGGCTGAGTCTGGGAAGAGGTGCCGGGCGGCGGGCGGAGCATGGCCACCGGACCTATCGAAACACATCTCCACTGTACCTTCAACTGGGAAAACGGCGCCCCCGGACCCCAGGAGGGGCCACGGGGGCGTTCAGCTAACTGCGGGAATGGCCTATTTGCTCAATGTGTTCGGCTGAGATCGGAAATCAACCTTTTTGACTACTTTTGCAGCCCGATTGCCAGAGCAGCCAATGAGTAGTCAAAATAGTCCCATCCCAAAATGACCGGCTTGGTGCCGCACCACAGAAAGGACCTATCTACTACGTTTAGGCCGCAAGGGTCAACCATAGCCGGCTTTTTCGAAAAACGGCAAGCTTTCTACCTGCGGTTTTGTTTTTGCAAATTCCGGGATGGTCGAGGGTGGCCGGTTTAACGTAGTAGATGGCCGCATTTCGTGGCAAACGGTCCGACCAAAGACCCAAGGCAGCCAACCTCGAATGGCCATTCTCGAAGTTGCGGTGGAATAGTTCCTGTTTTTGCTGTCTGAGCCGCCAAACAGGAACTAATCCACCGCAACTTATAAAGAGATAGGTTTTAGATACGGCCAAGGTCGTAGGATCGAGCGGCTGCTTCGCCAGCGCAGATAAGGTTGGTGGCGGCTTCCTGCGGATTAAGCGCTTGCTCCAGGTCCATGGGTTTGCGGCAAATCGGCAAAACCAAGTCAATACCCCGCTCACACACCCCATCCAGGTTGTCAGCGCGACCGCCCACGACAGCGATCACCGGTTTGCCACACCGCTTGGCACGGCGCGCCACGCCCACCGGCGCCTTACCGGCGGCGGATTGCTCATCCATATTGCCCTCGCCTGTAATGACCAGGTCGACATCGCGCACGTGCTCGTCAAACCCCACGAGATCGAGCACCGTCTCCACACCCGAGCGTAGCTCCGCGCCGAGCGCCAGCAACGCCGCGCCCAAGCCACCGGCAGCGCCCGCGCCGGGCACGCCAAGCACCGAGCCAAATGTCCGTGCGTTCTCGGGTGTGCGCAACAACCCCTGGGCTCGCGCCTCGAAAATTGCCGCATCGAGCAGGCGACCGTAGCCGACCATCCAGCCGTCGTATCTGCGCAGCACCTCGACATCATCCGCCGGCAGGCCCTTCTGCCCGCCAAACACCGCCAGTGCGCCGCGACGCCCTACGAGCGGATTCTCGACATCCGAAAGCACCACGACACGCATGCCATTCAGTGCCCGAAGCGCTGGCGCCAAATCAACGCTCGCCACCTGCTCAAGGCCGGCAAGACCGGGGGCGACATCGCATCCCTGATCATCGACCACGCGCGCGCCCAGCGCCTGCAGCATGCCGGCGCCACCGTCGTTGGTGGCACTGCCGCCCAGACCAATATAGAGTGTCCTTGCGCCCGTGCGAACTGCGCGAAGCATAAGCTCGCCCACGCCATAGGTCGAAGCCGCCAACGCCGCCGACTCCGTACAACTCGAATACCCAATACCCGCCGCCTCGGCCATCTCAATTACAGCCGAGTCGCGCTCGTCGTCCACCAGCATCTGGGCAGACACGCGATCGCCCAAGGGACCTGCCACCTCGCAGGTCACAATCTCACCGCCGCACGCGTCGATGGCGTCGAGCGTTCCCTCGCCGCCATCCGCCAGCGGCAACGCGCGCACCTCGGCATCGGGCCACACACGGCGCATGCCCTCGGCAACCGCCGCCTCCGCCCGTGCACTCGACACGCTGCCCTTAAAGGAGTCGATCGCCAGCAGCACACGGCGGGGCCGGCGGCACGCAGGGCCAAAGTCAACCGCCTCAACGGCGATATCTTCGGCACACGCGAGCGCCTCGGCATGAGCGGCATGCGCCTCAAGATCGGCCCCACAACCGCCATCAGCGCCGCCTGCTCCGCGCAGACCGCCAAAATAGCTAATCAGCAGCTCACGGCATTCATCCGCCAGGACCCCAGCCGTCACGTTAAACCGATGATTCAGGCGCGAGTCGGCATTCAAATCGTATAGGGATCCCAGCGCGCCCGCCTTGGCATCGGCGGCACCGTATACGCAGCGGCCCACGCGCGCGTTGACCATGAGACCCGCGCACATGCAGCAAGGCTCGAGCGTTACATAGACCGTGCAATCGGAAAGGCGCCAGCGACCGAGCGACCGAGCGGCAGCGCACAGGGCCGCGAACTCTGCATGCGCCGAAGGGTCCTGGTCGAGCTCGCGACGATTATGCGCCCGCGCGACAATCTCACCAGCACGCACCACCACAGCGCCAATGGGCACTTCGCCCACTACCGCGGCGGCGCGCGCCTCGACCAGTGCCTCGCGCATGAACTTCTCATCGATTTCGGTGATCGTCATCGTTCGCCTTCCCTGTTGCAAATCCAAAACGATGCTATCATTACGACTCACGGAGAGATGGCAGAGCGGTTGAATGCGGCGGTCTTGAAAACCGTTGAGCGCGAGAGCGTTCCGGGGGTTCGAATCCCCCTCTCTCCGCCACTTCTAGTGATGCACCGGTGTCATGGTCCGCTCAAACAGCGCATCGACCACGTCGGCTATCTCAGGTCGACGCTCAAGATCGTGACCCGACTCCCACCATATCGTGAAAAGTCGAATAATACCGCCGGCGACAAACTCAGACGTCGTCTCGAGTGACACGGGGGCCAGGGCATCCTCGGCAAGCACGTTCATCACACGCTCGCGGATGGAGTGGGCAATGCGGTCGCAAATAACGTTGGTCAACATGCCCGACATGCTGCTTGCCAAAATGTTATCCATGAGCCGCTCGTGCGCCAGAATCAAATCCATGGCATCGTCCAAAATCGCGTGCCGAAGCGCGCGCACGTCCTCGGCAGACACCGCGCCGGCCTCATCGGGCTGTTTTTGCGGCAAGCCCGACATGAGCTCATCGATATAAAAGGCGAAGTAATCGTTTTTATCGCGAAAGTGCTTATAGAACGTCGTGCGGCGAATCATGGCCCGGTCGCAAAGCATAGCAACCGTCAAATCCTCAAACCGATACTCTTCCAAAAGCTCGGTAAAGGCATCGAACAGGGCACGATAGGTTTTCTTGATGCGAAGGTCCATCCGTATCGCCATCCTCAGGGCAAAGACAACACTCGTCAATCTGTCGCATATCTTACACCTGTACCTCGCGCGCTTTGCCCCGGTGCCGACCCCGCCGAAAACATAACGCTTGCCGGAAAGTTCGGCACGGCAAAACGTTGCGGGTATACTAGTAGCGTTATACCAACGGCAGCTGGCGCATGCCGCCGCGGCCATTCGAAACGGAGACATCATGATTACCGTCATCATCGGCATCGTTGTTGTCATTGTGATTGTCTGCGCCATCGCCGGCATCTACAACAACATGGTCACCAAGCGTAACCGCATTGATAACGCCTGGCAGAACATCGATACGCAGCTGCAGCGCCGCAACGACCTGATCCCCAACCTGGTCGAGACCGTCAAGGGCTACGCCAAGCACGAGCAGGAGACGCTCTCCGCCGTGATCAGCGCGCGTAACACCGCCGTCAAGGCCACCACGCCCGAGGCCAAGATGGAAGCCGACAACGTGCTGACCGGTGCGCTGCGTCAGCTCTTCGCCGTAGCCGAAGCCTACCCCGATCTTAAGGCAAACACCAACTTTACGCAGCTGCAGGCATCGCTCGAGGATACCGAGAACAAGATTAGCTACGCACGCCAGAGCTACAACGATTGCGTGCTCAGCTACAACAACGCCATTCAGACGTTCCCGGCTGTCATCTTTGCCGGCATCTTTCAGTTTAAGGAGCGCCAGGGCTTCGAGGCCGCCGAAGCAGCCCGCCAGGCCCCGACCGTCAAGTTCTAGTAGTTTGGCAGTGCATCCTTAATCGGCCAAATGCATAAACCGCCCCGTCGAATGCATACTTCGACGGGGCGGTTTCCTTTTTCGCGAAGGTCCCCCTCTAAGCGTCGTGCATTTTTAGGAGTATTCAACATAACCAAGAGCTTCGGGCGCCACGATAAATGCCAAAGACCGCGAATATCCCTGCAAATCAAACGCTGCCAGCCCATAACCCCGCCCATCATTCGTAGAAAACATCGAGAACTCCCGATTTTTTGCCCGAGGTCGGTATGCAGGGACCTTCGACTGCAGAATACTCGCAAAAATGCACGTCGCCACCGCCCCCACATGGCGCGAAGCAAAGCAAAAGCGCGACCTTCCTTTCCGGCGCACTCCGCAGGACGAAAGAACCCCCGCCGCACGTAGTGTGAACTGCACCCCAAAACTTGGACGGCTTAAATAAGAACTACGCCGCAAGGGAC
>CALLRY010000149.1:0-7046 GCA_938014285.1 uncultured Collinsella sp.
AGGACCGCGAGAAGCTCATGAAGCCCGACGCGATCATCTGCCACCCGGGCCCCATCAACCGCGGCGTCGAGTTCGACTCCTATATGGCCGACCACCCGCAACGCTCCGTCATCCTGGAGCAGGTCTACGCCGGTATCTGCGTGCGTATGGCTATCCTGTATCTGCTGCTTGGAGGTGCCGATAATGGCCTTGCTTCTTAAGAATGCCCACGTCGTCGACCCGTCCGTCGAGCTTGACGGTGTCGTTGACGTCCTGATTGACGGCGACAAGATCGCCGAGGTCGGCGAGAATCTCGCCGTCGAGGGGGCCGAGGTCCGCGACCTTTCCGGCAAGTACCTCGTCCCCGGCCTGGTGGACATGCACGTTCACCTTCGCGAGCCCGGCTACGAGGTCAAAGAGGACATCGAGAGCGGCACCCGCGCAGCTGCCAAGGGCGGCTTTACCGGCGTGTGCGCCATGCCCAACACCGATCCCGTCACCGATAACGGCACTGTCGTGGAGTTCGTCAAGTCCCGCGCTGCCGAGGTCGGCCACTGCCGCGTCTATCCGTCGGGCGCCATGACCCGCGGTCTTAAGGGCGAGGCCATGTCCGAGATGGGCGATATGGTCGCCCACGGCGCCGTCGCCTTCACCGATGACGGTCGCGGCGTGCAGGGCGCGGGCATGCTCCGTCGCTGCATGGACTACGGCAAGATGTTCGGCAAGGTCTTCATGAGCCACTGCCAGGACGAGGACCTGGTCGGCCATGGCCAGATCAACGAGGGCAAGGTCTCGACCCGTCTGGCCCTCGAGGGTTGGCCGGCTGCCGGCGAGGAGCTCCAGATCGCCCGCGACATCGAGATCGCCAAGCTGACCGGCGCCAAGCTGCACATCCAGCACATCTCCACCGCCCATGGTCTGGAGATCGTGCGTGCCGGTAAGGCCGCTGGCGTTCAGGTTACCTGCGAGGCCACCCCGCACCACATGTTCCTGACCGAGAACGACCTGGACGAGACCTACAACACCTCGCTCAAGGTCAATCCGCCGCTGCGTACCGAGGAGGACGCCGAGGCCATCCGTCAGGGCGTCATCGACGGTACCGTCGACGCTATCGTCACCGATCACGCTCCCCACACCCCGTGGGAGAAGGCCCGCGAGTTCGAGCTTGCGCCCTTTGGCATGATCGGCCTCGAGACCTCCCTGTCGCTCGTACTCACCGAGCTGGTCAACACGGGCAAGATGAGCGTGGGCCGCATGGTCGAGCTCATGGCCATCAAGCCGCGTGAGATTCTGGGCCTCGACCAGGTTCAGGTCAAGGCGGGCTCCGTTGCCGACCTGACCGTGTTCGACCCCTCTGCCACCTGGACGGTCGGCGAGGACGGTTATGAGTCGCGCGCCGAGAACTCCGGTTTTGCCGGCCGCACGCTTACCGGTCGTGCCACCGATGTGTTTGTCGGCGGTAAGCAGACGCTCGCCGACGGCTGCATCTGCTAGCATAGCCTTATTGCTTTTGTGCGCGGTGCCCTTGCGGTGCCGCGCTTTCTGTTCGTTTTGACCATGCAATCGCATGGGGGATTGGAGCGTCTATGCCCACACCTTCCACTGCACGCATGCACGACTTCGAGGTCGTCTCGAACCAGAAGATCGCCGACGGCATCTTCTCGCTCGTCATCTCGGCCCCCAAGCTTGCAAGTGCGCTCAAGCCCGGTCAGTTTGTGAACATTGCCGTGCCCGGCGATGCGTCCTCGCTGCTTCGCGTGCCCCTGAGCTACTACCGCGCCGACGCCGAGGCTGGCACCGTCGAGCTGTGGTACGCCGTCGTGGGCGACGATACCCGTCGTTTGTCCCAGATGGGCCCTGGCTCCACCTCTAACCTGCTGGGCCCCGGTGGCCGTGGCTGGATGGTACCCGAGGGCACCAGGAAGGCCCTGCTCGTCGCCGGTGGCATCGGTGTTCCGCCCGTGCTGTGCCTTGCCGACAAGCTTGCCGAGCAGGGTGTAGCCGTCGACGTGTGCCTGGGCTTTGGCACCGCGTCCAAGGCCGTGGGCGTCGATGAGTTCCGCGCGTTGGGCGCCACGGTCAACGTTTGCACCGATGATGGCACGCTGGGCACGCACGGTTTTTGCACCGACCCGGCAGCCGAGCTGCTCGGCGAGGGCGGCTACGACTATGTGGCCAGCTGCGGCCCCGCCGTCATGATGAAGAAGGTCGCCGCCGCTGCCGCCGAGGCCGGCGCGTACTGCGAGGTGTCGCTCGAGCGCATGATGAGCTGCGGCTTTGGCGCCTGCAACACCTGCAATGTCGAGACGGTCGACGGTATGAAGGGCGCCTGCATGTGCGGCCCCGTGTTCGATGCTTCCAAGGTGGTGGTCTTCTAGTGGGTACCGTGAACATGGCCGTCGATTTCGGCGGCGTCAAGATGCAAAACCCCATCAACACCGCAGCCGGTACCTTTGGCTACGGCTGGCAGTTCCAGAACTTCTTTGATGTCTCCCAGCTGGGTGCCATCACCACCAAGGGTTGCGCAGCCGAGCCCTGGCCCGGCAATCCCGCGCCCCGCATGGCCGAGATTCCCGGCGGTATGATCAACTCCGTGGGCCTTCAGAACCCCGGCGTGGCCGCCTTTGCCCGCGAGTCCGGTCCGTGGCTCGAACAGCTGTCCAAGGACGGCTGCCAGGTCATCTGTCAGGTTGCCGGCCACTCCGTTGACGAGTTTGTCCGCGCACTCGAGATGTATGTCGAGCTGTGCCCCTGGGCTGCCGGCTACGAGATCAACGTGAGCTGCCCTAATATCGCCGCCGGCGGTGCCGCCATGGGCTCCACGCCCGAGGGCGCCTCTTCCGTTATGGCTGCCTGCCGCAAGGTGACCGATAAGCCGCTGTTCGTGAAGATGGCTCCGGTCAACGTCGCCGAGATCGCCAAGGCCCTCGAGGCTGCCGGCGCCGACGGCCTTTCAGTCATCAACTCCATCCAGGGCATGGCCATCGACGTCCATACCCGCAAGTCCCGCGTGGCCAAGCCCAAGGGCGGCCTTTCGGGCCCGCTGTGCCACCACATCGCCGTGCGCATGGTCTGGGAGGTTGCCCAGGCCGTCGATATCCCCATCAACGGTGTCGGCGGTGTCATGACCGGCGAGGATGCGGCTGAGTTTATCCTGGCCGGCGCCACCTGCGTGTCGGTCGGCATGGCCAACTTCGTCGATCCGTGCGCTTCGCTCAAGATCGCGCATGAGCTCGAGGCCTGGGCCGAGTCCCAGGGCGTAAAGGACATCAACGAGCTGGTAGGTGCTTTCGAATGCTAGAGACCGATGCCCGCGACCGCGTAATCGTCGCCCTCGACTGCGATCGTGAGCGTGCGCTCGAGCTCGCCCACGAGCTTTCGGGCCATGCCGCCTGGCTTAAGGTTGGTATGACGCTCTATTACGCTGAGGGCCCCGAGATCGTCAAGACCTTTAAGGACCTGGGCTTTAAGGTCTTCCTTGACCTTAAGTTCCATGATATTCCGCATCAGGTTCGCGGTGCCGCCCGTTCGGCCTCGCTTGCCGGTGCCGACCTGCTCTCGGTTCACGGCTTGGGTTCGGGCGCCATGCTCGCTGCCTGCCGCGAGGGTGCCGAGGAGGCGCGCGAGGACCGCGCCAAGCTCGTCGCCATCACCGTGCTCACGAGCATGAATCAGGATGCCTTGAGCGAGATCGGCGTCGAGTCGCCCGTGGCCGAGGAGGCCGCCCGCCTGGCAAAGCTCGCTCAGGCCAACGGCATCGATGGCATCGTGTGCTCGCCGATGGAGGCTCACGACATGCGTGAGCTGCTGGGCCCTGATGCCCTGATCGTGACTCCGGGTGTGCGTCCGGTGGGTGCCGCCCTTGGTGACCAGTCCCGCGTGGCGACGCCTTCCCAGGCTATCGAGCGTGGCGCAAGCCACATTGTGGTGGGCCGTCCCATCACCGGCGCCGACGATTCGGTTGCCGCCTTTGACGCCATCGTTGCCGAGCTGGTCGAAAACGTCGCCTAAAAGATTCCCCTAAGTCACCACTTTTGGGTCTCATTAGCACAAAATAGCCCCTGTGCCTGCGTAAACTTTCCCATCCTTTGTGTGGAATCGCAGGTCAGGGGCTTAACTTTGGGCGCAGTATATTGCACTTTTTGCGGGTATCGTCTAACCTATGGAGCCGCGATTGGGCATTTTGTACGTTCTACGTGCTAAAATGCCAATTATTGAATCAGATATAACCCAACTATTTGGAGGTACGAATGGCACTCCCTCAGCTTACCGATGAGCAGCGTAAGCAGGCTCTTGAGAAGGCTGCTGCCGCACGTCACGCCCGCGCTGAGCTTCGCGAGCAGATCAAGAAGGGCGAGAAGTCCCTCGAGTCCGTGCTCAACTCCGATGACCCCATTGCTTCCCGCATGAAGGTTTCCACCCTCATCGAGTCTCTCCCCGGTTATGGCAAGGCCAAGGCCGCCAAGATCATGGAGGAGCTCGGTATCTCCGCTACCCGTCGCGTCCAGGGCCTCGGCGTCCGTCAGCGCGAGCAGCTCCTCGAGCAGCTGACCAAATAAGTGAGCGCTCAGGATTCCAAGCTCTTTGTGATTTCTGGACCGTCAGGCGCAGGCAAGGGTACGCTCGTCACTCGTGTGCGCGAGCGCCGCTCTAACCTGGGCCTGACGGTTTCGGCTACCACGCGAGCACCACGCAAAGGTGAGGTCGACGGCGTCAACTACTTTTTTCTGACGCGCGAGGAGTTCGACCGCCGCGTGACAAACGGTGAGTTTGTTGAGTGGGCCGAGGTCCACGGTAACTGCTACGGCACGTTGGTGAGCGAGGTCACATCCAAGCTCGCCTCGGGCGCGTCTCTGATTTTGGAGATCGATGTCCAGGGCGCCCTGCAGGTGAAGGAGCGTTTCCCCGAGGCCGTGCTGATCTTTATCAAGCCGCCTTCGCTTGAGGTGCTCCGCGAGCGTCTAGTCGGTCGCGGTACCGAGACGCCCGAGACAATCGAGCTGCGTATGGCAAACGCCGCCGATGAGCTTGCCCTTGCCGACCGCTACGACGACGTCGTGGTAAATGACGATCTCGACCGCGCGACCGATGAGCTCGTTCGCGTTCTCGATATGCATGAAAGGATCTGAGGTCCGTGTCCGTTGTAAAGCCTTGCATTGACGATCTTCTGGAGAAGACCGATCACAACCGCTTCCTGCTTGCTTCGCTTGCCTCCAAGCGCGCCTGCGACATCAATAGCATGCTGCGTGGCCAGCACAACCGCGTGCTTGCCGTCCAGGATGTCGATGACATCACCATCGGGCTTTCCGGTGCCGATACCATCTCGATGGCTATGGACGAGATTGTCGACGGCGACATCTCTTACGACGAGGCCCGTTACGAGAAGGCGCTCGGCCACAAGGTTGCTGAAGCCTAAATGGCGGCTCGCGTCTGCCTGGTCCACTATCACGAGGTTGGACTGAAGGGTAAGAACCGCGCACATTTTGAGCATATCCTCATGGATAACATCAAGGCGGCCTTGGCCGCCTTTTCCGTGAATGCCGTGTCTCGAATTTCCGGTTATATCCTCGTGACCTTTAACGAGCATCAGGCCGACGAGGCGGCGCGTGTCATTCGCACCGTTCCCGGCGTTGCTCGTGTGTCTTTGGCGTATCACACCAATCGCGACCCTCAGGAGTACTGTGCCGCCGCCGTGAAGGCGCTGCGCGAGTTTGGTTCCTTCGATTCGTTTAAGGTGCACGCCAAGCGCTCCAATACCGATTATGAGCTCACCTCGATTGACATCAATCGTCAGGTGGGCGAGGTGCTGTGCGAGGCCTTCCCCGATAAAAAGGTTCAAATGCACGACCCCGATGCGATGGTGCACGTACTGGTGGTCCAGGGTAGCGTTTATGTGTACGCGCGCTCCGAGCGCGGCGTGGGCGGTCTGCCGGTGGGTTCTGCCGGCAAGGTCGTGACGCTGCTGTCGTCGGGTATTGATTCTCCGGTGGCAACCTGGATGCTCGCGCGTCGCGGCGCGGTGTGCGTGCCGGTACATTTCTCAGGTCGTCCGCAGACGCCCGACACGAGCGAGTATTTGGTGCAGGACATCATTCGTGCGCTTGAGCCGGGTGTCCAGATCGGCCGCCTGTACGTGGTGCCGTTTGGCGACTGCCAGCGTGAGATTTCGGTCACCTGTCCCAGCAACCTGCGCGTGATCATGTATCGCCGCATTATGTATTCGGTTGCCGAGCGTATCGCGCATATCGAGGGCGCCAAGGCCATCGTGACCGGCGAGTCGCTCGGTCAGGTTGCCTCCCAGACGCTCGAGAATATCATGGCCGTCAACGAGGCCGTGAAGATTCCCGTGTTCCGTCCGCTCATCGGGTCCGACAAGCAGGAGATCATTGCGCGCGCTCAGGAGATCGGCACGTTCGATATTTCCACCGAGGCGGCGCCCGACTGCTGCACGCTGTTTATGCCGCGTCGTCCCGAGACGCACGCCAAACTCGATGCCGTGCACGAGGCCTGGGAGCTGTTCGACCACGAGGAGATGATCGAGCGTCTGCTTAAGCAGACCGAGTACATTGACTTCTCCAGCAACACGTATAAGGCCCCTAAGACCTTAAAACGCAAACATTCGGAGCTTGCTCCGCGTGAGATTTACCAAGATCACGAGTAAATTTGTGCATAGACCGACGATGCGCCTGCATCGTCGGCCTTTTGCTATCTGGGCATTTTGCGGCTAAGTGTTCATTTGCTGACGTGTGCCTGAATAAATGGACAGATTTGTGCAAGGTTTTGGTCGGTTTTTGGTTTGACCGTTAAAACCGGTTTTGGAGCGTGGCTGTTGTGGAGCTCCTTTCCTGACACGATGGTGTTGGGAGGTTTTGCTATGGCGCAGCGCGAACAACACGAACGAGTCAAACGGATGGACCGCTTGGCGGACAAGCTGTTCGGTCATAAGGCAGTGGTGATGGCGATACTGGTCGTCATTGCGATGGCGAGTGGACTGGCGATGGCGAACCTTGGCGGCGGTGCCGGTGGCGTGTCGTTTGAGCGCACTGACGGTTCAGGCTCGTTGGTGG
>CALLRY010000150.1:0-2114 GCA_938014285.1 uncultured Collinsella sp.
TAGCGGCCTTGCCTTTCCGACGGCCCAGTTTGAGGTTCTTGCTGCCAAGGCTGCCATTCTTGCCGGTTCGGTCACCGCTGCCGTGCTCGGCATGATCTACATGAGTGTTGTCTGCAAACACCCCGCGCCCAAGGGCGAGTAAAAGCGAAAAAAACGGGGCCGGACATGCCCCGGATACCCTCGTATGCAAAAAACGCCGTTTGTGAGCACTGTCACAAACGGCGTTTCATTTATTTGGCCACGGGCCCCAATGACTGGGGCTATTCCACGGTGCCGTAGACGGCGCCCCAGCCGTGGGCGGCCAAGGCGGAGTTGAGTTGGTCGCAAAGTGACTGGCGGTCGTAATAGCCGGGCGGTAGCAGGTTGACGATCTCCATGAGATCGGGTGCCAGGTCCAAGATTTCGGCCTGTACGATTAGGTCCAGGCGGTCGATGGCGTGGCGGTCGTAAAACAGTCCGTCGACCAGGCGCTGCAGGTCGCCGAATTCCTCGGCCTGGAACGATCCATACTCCATAGTGCCTCCTTGGGCGCCCCACGCCGGCATGCGCGGCGATTCGTAATTTATTGCGATGGACTTAATCTATCACGGCTTCATAACGTTGCGGCGGTGGCGGTCTATACTTAGACGAACTGCAACGTCCCGCTTTGCGAAAGGTCGCACCCATGCAGACGATCTACCAGAAGATGGAAACCACCGAACTCGATGCCGCCATCGAGGCGCTCAAAGCCGAGGTCGCCGAGGTCAAGGCCAAGGGCCTGGCGCTCGATATGGCGCGCGGCAAGCCGTCGCCCTCCCAGGTGGACATCTCGCGCCCCATGCTCGACATCCTCAATGCCGACGCCGATTTGCACGACGGCAACGTCGACTGCTCCAATTACGGCTGCTTCGAGGGCATTCCCTCGGCACGCAAGTTGGCAGGGGAGTTCCTGGGCTGCCCCGCCGAGCAGACGCTCGTGCTGGGTTCGTCGAGCCTTTTGATCGAGCATGACATCGCCGGCGTGTTCTGGCGCTGCGGCTCGTGCGGCAGCGATCCTTGGGAGGCTTACGAGGCCGCGCACGACGGCAAGAAGGTTAAGTTCCTGTGCCCGGTGCCCGGCTACGACCGCCACTTTGGCATCACCGCCGACTTGGGCATCGAGAACGTCCCCGTTGCGATGACCGACAACGGCCCCGACATGGACGAGATCGAGCGCCTCGTTGCCGCCGACGATTCCATCAAGGGTATCTGGTGCGTGCCCAAGTATTCAAACCCCACGGGCATCACCTTTAGCGAGGACACTGTGCGCCGCCTGGTCGAGATGCCCACGGCCGCGCCCGATTTCCGCATCTTCTGGGACAACGCCTACTGCGTGCACGACCTGTACGATGAGACCGACGAGCTCGCAAACATCTTTGACCTCGCTCGCGCGGCGGGCACCGAGGACCGCGTGGTGGCCTTTGCCTCGACGTCCAAGATCACCTTCCCGGGCGCCGGCATCGGCTTTATCGGTGCGAGCCCCGCGGTCATCGCCGAGTTCTCCAAGTGCCTGAAGGCCGGCCTCATCAGCGCCGACAAGCTCAACCAGCTGCGCCACGTGCGTTTCCTTCCCACCATCGAGGCGGTCAGGGAGCACATGAAAAAGCACGCCGAGTTCTTGCGCCCGCGCTTTGAGGCCGTTGAGCGCAAGCTCACCGAGGGCCTGGGCGATACGGGTTGCGCCACTTGGACGCATCCCCGCGGCGGCTACTTTGTGAGCTTTGATGGTCCCGAGGGCTCGGCCCAAAAGGTCGCTGCGCTTTGTGCTGACCTGGGCGTCAAGCTCACGCCGGCCGGTGCTACCTGGCCCTATGGCAAGGACCCGCGCGATACCAACATCCGCATCGCGCCGAGCTATCCCACGGTCGAGGACCTGGAGGTCGCGCTCGATGTGCTGGTGCTGGCCGTTAAGCTTGTCGCTGCCGAGCTCGCGCGTGCCGAGCGCGCCTAACGCGCGGCTTCCCGTACTATCCGCACCTTCGATACGTAAAGGAGCATATACATGGATTTGGGTATTTCCACCAACCCCACGCCAGAGCTCTACACCATTAAGGTAACCGGCGAGATCGACATCTCTAACGCCGATAGCCTGCGCA
>CALLRY010000151.1:0-2869 GCA_938014285.1 uncultured Collinsella sp.
GCACGTCGCAATGCCGAGCTCAACGGCCTCACCCGCAGCGCCTGGTTTATGGCCGACGACGCCACCGATTGCATCCTGGATGCCGCCGATAACAACGAGCGGGTCGATGTCCTTTCCATCGATCCGCCGCGCGCCGGCTCTACCCCCGAGTTCCTCGAA
Source organism: uncultured Collinsella sp. (assembly GCA_938014285.1). GTDB lineage: Bacteria > Actinomycetota > Coriobacteriia > Coriobacteriales > Coriobacteriaceae > Collinsella. Next base: position 160 of record CALLRY010000151.1, read on the forward strand.
GCTGCCTGCGCGCTTAAGCCGCGCCGCATCACCTATATCAGCTGCAACCCCGTAACTCAAGAGCGCGACCTGCATCAGCTCCTCGACGGAGGCTATTGCCTGCTCAAGATCACGCCCGTCGACATGTTCCCTCACACCGACCACACCGAAACCGTAGCGGTCCTCGAACGCCGCTAACCGACCTCAGTAGATTTTTGGGACAAGAAAGGGGGCGACCCGCCTGGGCCGCCCCCTTCGCTTGGTTTATAAACTCCGCTACATCCCATTGCGCAGATCGCACACGCCGGCTGCCGCCATCTCGCGCAGCAGCGTCTCGCGGTCGCGCGTCACGATCAAATCTAGCGGGAAGTGAATCTCGTCGAGCATCTTGCGCGCGTGATCGAGCTTGCCAATGGCCATGCCAATGTGGGCATCGGTTGACACGCCAATGCCCACGCCCAGCTCGGCGCAGCGCTCGGCGATCTTGCGGCATACGGCCCAATGCTCAGTGTCGACACCGTGTTCAAGACTATGGTTGTTGATCTCGATAATCTTGTGCTTGGCCTTAGCTGCCAACAGCACCTCGTCGATATCGAACGGCACGCCCGAACGCCCCGTGTGACCCAGCATGAACACCTTGGGGTGCTCCAGGGCATTGATATACATCTCGGTCGTCTGGGCCAGCGTCGCGCCTTCAGCAATCTGCGGATTATGCACGCTCGCAACCAAATAATCCAAATTTCGCGTAACCAAATCGAACAGCGAATGCTGACGGCTGTACGAATCACCGGCAATATCGAGCGTGACAGGAGTGTCCTCGCCAAACAGGCTTCCGTCCAGCGAAACGATATCGGCCTCGGCACCACGCAGCACCAGCACGCCGCTCCAAATGCGCGGCCAGATATCCTGGTTGATAAAGAATTGGTAACTGCGCAGGTCATTGGGGCAAGCCGTAACCATAGAGCTCAGATGGTCGGCAGATCCGAGCACCTGCAGGCCACGCTCTGCCGCCCAGTACACATTCTCCTCAATGGTCGAATATGCATGCGCAGAGAACATCGTATGGGTATGAATGTCACAAGAAAGCAGGTAGGGCATCAGGTCTCCTTATCTGGCACGGCCGTCGCTTATATTCATTGTACGCATAGCCTTCGATAGTCGTAAAACCACTCCATCCCAAAGACACAACGTCCATGACAACGGGGTCCGGCTTAACACCAAACCCCGTTTCACGTAAAACATTGTAGGCAGAGCGCTTTACTTTTAACGATACTCGTCCGCCAACTGTTTCCAAGCGGGTAGCGAATTGACAATCGTTTCGTAGCTCACGCAATAGCCCAGGCGGAACCAACCCGGCATACCAAAGCTGTCCGAGGGAACCGCAAGCAACTCATACTTCTTTGCGCGCTCGCAAAACGCATTCGCATCGGGCTCGAGTGCCTTCACCCACAGGTAGAAAGCACCGTCCGGCTCAACATAGGTATAGCCGTAGTCCGTCAAAGCATCGGTGAGCGCCGTGCGGTTGCGGGCATAGGCCCCGACATCACTCGGCTCATCGATGCAATCGATGATTACGCGCTGGAAGAGTGCCGGTGCGCATACAAAACCTAGCGTACGGGCAGCACCCGCAACAGCCGGCATCAGACGGGCAGCCTGCGGATTGGTGTTGGGAACCAAGATCCAGCCCACGCGCTCGCCCGGTAGCGACAGCGACTTGGAATACGAGTAGCACACCACGGTGTTCTCGTAGATCGAGGGCACCCAAGGCACCTCGGCACCGTACACGATCTCGCGGTACGGCTCATCCGAGATGAGCATGATCGGATTCTCGGGATCGCGCTGAGTGTTGGCCTCGCGCAGAGCATTGGCCAGTCGCGTCAGCGTGTCGCGTGTATATACGGCACCAGTCGGATTGTTGGGCGAGTCGATGATAACGGCAGTCGTCTTATCGGTAATCGCCTTGAGCACGTTGTCCACGCTCAGCTGGAATGTATCTTCATCGGCGAGCGCCTCAACACACGTACAGCCGGCCTTCTCAATCCAAACGCGATACTCCGGAAAGTACGGGGCGATAACAATAACCTCGTCGCCCGGATTCGTAACGGCGTTGAGCGCGCAGGTGAGCGAAGCCGCGGCACCCACCGTCATAAAGACGTCTTTGCCCTCATAGCTCGTGCCAAAGCGGCGGTTGAGCGATTCGGCCACAGCGGCACGACATTGCGGCAGGCCCGGTGCGGGCGTGTAGCCGTGCAGCTGGTCGCTCGGCAGCTCCAGGGCCTTCTTAATGGACTCCGCCACAGCAGCGGGTGCCGGAACGCTCGGATTGCCCAGCGAAAAATCGAATACGTTTTCCGCACCGATCTGCGCCTTGCGCTCAAGGCCATAGCTAAAAATCTCACGGATGATGGAGCTTTCCGCACCGCGAGCATACATAGTTTCGTTGATCATCTGTTCCCCTTTCGCATAGGCGCTATTGTACGCTTTAGCCGAGCAAAGTGCCGCAGCAATGTTGATTGGGGACAGACTTAAATGCGTGAAAACGCTCATTTAAGTCTGTCCCCAATCAACAGACGGCCCCATATCGCTCAAAAGAAAAAGCCTCCGCAGGTTTCCCCGCGGAGGCTTTCGCCACAAAGACTATTTGTCGGTGTCGGCATCGGCATCGACGACGGCATGGTCATCGTCAGCATCATCGGATGCGGCTTCGGCATCCTCCTGCATGGCCGCCTGC
>CALLRY010000152.1:0-2869 GCA_938014285.1 uncultured Collinsella sp.
GTCCGCCCGCCACCACAGCACGCGAACCAAACGAACCGGCAACGGCCATTTCCTCGCGCTTGTTCGCGCGCCAGTTCTCAATCACGATAAACAGCACGCCGTACACAATGAGCGCCAGCGCCACGACGGGAGCATTGTAGAAATGCTCCTCCATCCAGTCGTTGAGCGGCAGACCGATCGCCGCGGCGGGAATGCAGCCGAGCACAATCTTGCCCCACAGCACCCAGGTGTCGCGACGGCCCTCCTTGCCCTTGCTGGGCGAGAACGGGTTGAGCTCATGGAAGAACAGGACGCAGACAGCCAGAATGGCGCCGAGCTGAATCACGACCAGGAACATATTCCAGAACGTCTCGCTCACGTTCATCTTGACGAACTCGTCCACCAAGATCATGTGACCGGTCGACGAAACAGGCAGCCATTCGGTGATGCCCTCGACCAGGCCCATGAAGGCAGATTTTAGAAGCTCGATAATATCCAAAGGGACCCCCTCGTTAGACACCCGCCGGTAGATGTTCTGCGGACGATGCGGGCGATGTCCCATTATCAACCGTTGGCAGTGCGACCGCGCCTGCCCTTACCAAAAAACTCGCCCGTTCACAGAATTGCGAGCGGTCAAACCGAAATCCTTGGGTATAACTGCAACAAGATAAAGTGTCCGGCGGCCAACGCGCCCGCGCCCGCCCGACGCACGAGCCCCACGCCCGTGCGATAGACCAAGGAGGAAACCATGAACGAGGGCTACACCAAGGTATTTGTTTCACTCGACGGTACTGAGCAGCAGGATTTTGTGCTCGCACGCGCCATCAAGGTCGCCGCGAACAACGGCGCTAAGCTGATCATCGGCCACGTCATCGACTCCACCGCGCTCGAGAGCGCCGGTTCCTATCCGGTCGACCTAGTCAACGGCTTGGAGGAGGCCTTTAACAACTCCATCGCCAAGCAGCTCGAGGAGGCCAAGGCCAATCCCGACATTCCCGAGGTCGAGGTCATGATTCGCACCGGCCGCATTCGTGAGACGCTCAAGGATGAGATGCTCGACGTGGTCAAGCCCGATCTGGTGCTCTGCGGCGCCCGCGGCCTGTCCTCAATTAAGTACGCGCTACTGGGCTCGATTTCGACGTTCCTGCTGCGCAACACCGACTGCGACATCCTGGTCGTGAAGTAGCGTTGCTCCCACCGGCCGCGGGGCCTGCGGGGTTTCCACGGGCACGTCCTCGCCGCGTTGCGGCTGCGGGATGCGCCCTTAGGAAACCCCTCCCGGCCCCGCGGCCTTCGCAGCCTTACTTCAACGAGTTGTCTGATGGAAAAATGGCGTGCCGCCCCGTTTGGGGCGGCACGTTTTGTTTGGGCTGCACGTTTTTGTTATGGGAGATTCATTTGAGCCTCATGGCTATGTTCACGTTCGGGAACATAGCGCCAATTGCCTTAGCTAAGTTCACGTTCGGGAACATAGCCGTCCGCACCGCCATACGGGCTAACTACTCAAAGTATTGGAACTTGTTGGTTGAGAAGGCAAACGTGACGACGAAGCCTTCGCCCGGTTCCGATGCCGCGGTGACGTCGATGCCCATCTTGGAGCACAGACGCGCCACCAAGTAGAGGCCGATGCCCGTTGCGCGCTTGGTGGTGCGGCCGTTGTCGCCGGTAAAGCCCTTCTCGAACACGCGCGGCAGGTCGGCCGCGCTCACGCCGCAGCCGTTGTCCGCGACGGTGAGTTCGATGCGCTCGCTTGCCAGGCCATCGTCCAACAACGCGCCCGAAAACACGATCTTTGCGCCATCCTCGCGCGCATATTTAATGCTGTTCTGAATGAGCTGGCCCAGAATAAACTCGAGCCATTTCTCGTCGGTGAACACCTCGAAGTCGAGGTTCTCGCACACCGGCGCCACGTGCGCCGCAATGAGCTCGCGCGCGTTGGCTTTAATGGCACCCGTCACCAAGGTCTTAAGATCCCAGCGGCGAATCAGGTAGTCGCGCTCCACAACTTCCGAGCGCGCATAGTACAGCGCCTGGTCGATATAGCGCTCCACGCGGGCAAGCTCGCGTGCCAGGTCGTCCACGCGCGTCGGATCGTCTTCGCTGCCGTCCAGGTTTTCCAAGATCAGATGGGCCGCCGCCAAGGGCAGTTTGGCCTCGTGTACCCAGCTCTCGATATAGTCGCGATAGTCATCGGTCTGACGCCGGCCTTCGGCAACCTCGTCGCAAGCAGCTTTGCCCACCCGGCGCAAGACCTCGTACTCGAGCTCGCCCTCGGCATACGTCGGACACTGGACCATCTCCTGCACCCATGCGGGGCTTTCCAGCTCCTCGGCCGCGCGCTCCAGCTGATGCAGAAAACGACGACGTCGCGCATACTCGATCACAATGCCGAGCATGCCAAAGACAAAGGACACGCCGACTGCCACGACCACGATGGAAACGGGAGCACCGGCGACCGTCAGTACAAAGCAGCTCAGCAGCACGCCGCAGGTCCACACGGCGACGGGAAGCAGCGCGTCTTTGAAGAATTTGGCAAACGACATACCTGGCACCTAGACCGAATAGCCCTGGCCGCGATGCGTGATCAGATACCCCTTGATGCCGATTTTTTCGAGCGTGGCGCGCAGGCGATTGATGTTGACGGTAAGCGTGTTGTCGTCCACGAAGGCATCGGAGTCCCACAGGTCCTGCATGATGGCCGATCGCGAGACGATCTTGCCCGCGCGACCCAAGAGCAGCGAAAGGATACGCAGCTCGTTTTTGGTGAGCTCGGTGCCGGTACCAGTTGCCGTGTTGGTGACCGTGGAGCGAGCGAGGTCGAGTTCCAGTCCCTTGTGGACGAGCGTGCTGCGCTCACCGGCAGCCGTGGTGCGGCGCAGCAGGGCATTGA
>CALLRY010000153.1:0-12554 GCA_938014285.1 uncultured Collinsella sp.
CGGTGAGCACGCAATGCGTCGAGGTACCGCCCACCGGTAGGCTCGTGCCCTCCAGGTGGCCGACGCCCGCCATAAGGACTTCCTCGCTCGTGCCGTGGTAGATGGGCATGCTCACGTCGATGGAGGGGATCTCGACCCAGCTCATCATGGGGTCGCGGTCGAAGATGAGCTGCTGGTCGTAGGGCTCGATCTGGTCGGCGGGGAGCTCGGTGGCCTCGCCGGCAAGTTGCTCGTTATAGGAGCGCGCCTGGAGCAGAATGCGCTCGCGCTCCTCTTCCGACAGCGCGTCCACGGTGCTGGACACGGTGCTGATCTGGCTGAACACGCCCAGGTCATAAGGCCCACGCCGATAAGGATGATGACGATGGTGATGAGCCGGTCGGCCCAGCGCGGCAGTCGCTTGCGGCGACGCTTAGGTTTTGGTTGAGGTTTGGGCTGGGGGCTTGAGCCGCCGTTGGCCGCGGCGTTATTGCTCTTCATGTGTTTGGCGCCCTGCACCATCGCCGGTCACTCCTCTACAACTCAAGTTGTCTAAACAAATAATAGCCGATTAGCGAGCTTCCTCGCCGGACAACGCAGCCTGTCAGCATTGCGCAACGCGAGTATGGGCCCGCATTTGAGTTTTCAAAATGTCCCGGATCGGCGGGGCGATTCGGGATACAATGTCAATAGGAAACGACGCATCCCGCGTAAGTACTTAGGAGCGCGGGCGACCAGTTTCCGACGTTGTTAAATGCCCGGGCTCCGAACCCCGGGCATTCTTATTTGCGCTTGTTGCGGCGCAAATGCCTTCTACCGTCCGCACCGCGCGTGCGCCTACGGACCTTAAACCGAACCTCATACGAGTCAAGAAACGCGATGACGAACGTGCCCACCGCCGCGAGGGCGGCAAGCGCGTTAAGGAATTTCAGCATTTGGGGACCTCCGATCGAGTCGTCGGCCGCCCGCGCACGGGATGCGTCGCAATGCCATTTTACTGCGAGTGTATGCACCCACAGCTGGTAAACGCAATAATTGCAAACATCTGTTCGATATTCATTCGCTTGTTCCATCGGACAATGGAGGCTGGCTGCGTTATCCCAAAAAAACGGGGCAAACTCCAGTGCGGAGTCTGCCCCGAGAAGAGAATGGCAAAGCAAGAACGTGGATGGACGAGAAAAGTGTCCGCAAGTCTCATGGCCATCACATCCCACCTGCCAAAGGGATGGGTGAGTGGGCGTTACTCCTGCTCGGACTCCTCAGCCTGCTTACGGCTACGAATGAGATGCGCCACGCCAATGCACAGCACCGCGCCGCCAGCGATCCAAGTGAAGGTCACGCCATTGAGACCGGTCAGCGGGAGACCGGAGCCCTGCTTGTTTTTGACAATCAAAGCAGCAGTACCGTTGTCCGTGTTGGTCGTGTCAACCTCGACCAAATTGGAACCCGCGGTGCTCGTCTTGACCGTGAGCTTGTTTTCTCCCACGCCCTCTGCTTTGTCGAGGCCAGTGGCTTTGATGGTGAAGGTGAAATCGGGGATGGTGTTGTAGCCGGCGAGCGTATGGGTTTCCTTGACGGTGTAGGTGCCGGCATCGAGGCCCTTGACGTTAATCTCGCCGGAGTCGGTGGTCGTGAACTCATAAGGCTTCTTACCGAGGGAGCCATTATCCTGGACATACATGTCCTTGGATGTAGTATCGTCGGGATTAGTGGCACAGATGGTGAACTTTACGCCGGCAAGTTTCTTATTCTCATCAGTCGCGTCCTTCTTGACGAGCTTGAGCGCATAGGTGTAGTTGCGCACGGTGTCGGGCACAGACTCACCCTTGGTCTCGTGGCCAGGGTTGTTGGAGTAGATGAGCTTGACGGTGTTGTAGTTGCCCGTGCCACCGACAACGACATCCTGGGAGTTTTTCGGGTCGAGCTTGGCGCTGTACGTGACAATGACCCTTGTGTTCTCGCCGACGGTGACACCGGCCGCCCCGGCGGCAGCCTTAAGATCGTCAAACCTTACCTTCAAGACCGTCTTGCCATTTGAATCGGGACTAGACACAGTCACAAGAGTAGGCGTGATCTGAGTCTCACCAATCACGGCCTTGACAGAGGACTTATCAACAGTCAAACCGGCAGACAGCTCATCGTAGAACTCATAATAGTAGGTGCCGAACGTGTCGACATTGTTTGCAACCGTGCCGGTCAGCCTGTACTGAACGGTCTGACCCATCTGGGAGTCCGCCTTGTCATGCCAATCGACGCCCGTAGCATCGTCCTTGATCTGCTTCGTCACGGTCGGGATGCCCGTCTTCTCGGTAACGCTCACTGCGCCGCCGCCCACGACCGCAAAGATCGGCGAGGTACCGGTCTGCTTCTCTTTCGTATTGAGCGAGTCGGTATCGGTCATGAACAGGTAGTAGCCGGCGCTCGTAGTGGTGAAAGTGTGACCGGCAGCAAAGGAATTGCCCGTAGCGGTAACACGCTTCTCTACAGCCAAGGCAATCTTGTTAAGGATGCTGCCCTGCGGCAAACTCGTGGTATCAGTGGTATCAGTGATCTTGGAAAGGTAGTCGGCAACATCAGAAGCGGTCGATTTTTTGGTAATTCCAGGGGCGTTATTTTTAACAAGCTCGTCCAGGACCGCATCCCTTGCGTCATCACTCGCCCACTCAACGTTGGACGTAACCTTACCGGACTTTCCGTCCATAACGTCAGCAGTAAAAATCTGATACGCCTTGAACAAAGTGTGGCCATTGTCCGCGGCCTGGTTAATCGTGAGCGAATAGCTGGGGGCGGCACCCTCCGCCGCAAACGCCATGGTCACCGGGGCCATGACGCCACCAAAGCTCAACGCCGCGGTGAGGCCTGCCGTTACTGCCAGGCGTGCGATGTTCTTGCTCATGCTCATCTTCTTTTCCTCCGTTTTCCGGTTGGTTCTCATTCGATCGGTCATCATCTGTCTGTGTCTTAGCATCTGCTTCGCTACGTCTCGCCCCGCTCTCTGTGGGGCTGCCAGCTACTCTTTATGGCTGCCACCTCCCCGCTTGATCAGGAGCGCGACCACGATCAGTGCAGCTCCGGCGACCGCTGCGGCGGCCACGGCGTACATTGCCATATCGCCAGTCAAGGGCATAAAGCCTCCGGTGGTAATGCTAGGGGGTGTGCCGGTGGGCGTATTAATGATCGACGCCTCCAGGCTGCCCGTCGACCCGTCCGCGCTGTCGGCGCGCAGGGGCGACTCGGCCGTGACGGTGAGCTTGGGCTTGGCGGCAGCCACCTGGTCGACGTCCAGGCCCTCAGCCTCAACCGTCACGGAACGCGTGCCCTCAAAGGCGGTGTAGCCCTTGGGCGCCTTGAGCTCGCGGATCTCCAGCTTGCCCGAGTCCACGCCCGAGACGGTCACGCGGCCGTCCTCGCCCGTGGTGACGGTGGCCTTGCCCTCTGCATCCCACGTGCCATCGGCCGCCAGCGTGCGACCGCGGTCGTCGGCGATGCTCAGGACCGCCCCGGCAAGCGGCTTGTCGCCGTCGCTGCCGCGCTTGGTGAGCGCGAGATCCCAGGTGTAGGCGCACGCATCGTCGCTCGGCGTGCGGGTGAAGCCGGCGTCGCCGGACTGGTCGGCAAAGGGAGAGCGCGGATAGCGCAGGTAGACCTGGTTGGGGTTGCCCTTCGCGATGCCGTGGTTGCACGCGCTGTTGAGCGGCGCGTTGTACACGGCGACCACGCGGGCGCCCGCGGTGAAGGCGTCGGCCCCGCCGAGCGCGGCGATCAGGTCGCCGGTGCGCACGGTGAAGGTCTTGCCGTCGGCCGCTACCTTGGTGGCGCACTGGGCCGTGATGTCGGTCCAGCCCTTCGCGGGCTCGGTGCCGACGCGCCCGTCCTTGCCGGTCGAGACGGCGTCGAAGCCGCCGTCCGCACCCGCCGCCACGTACACGCGCACGCTCGCGGCCACCTTGGAGGGGTCGAGCCCCGCGCTCATGGTGTCGACGAACCGCACCGTATAGGTGTCGTAGGCCGTGAGGCCCGCCGGGACCGTGGCAGAGAGGCGCCAGTACAGGTCGTCGGCGACCGTGGCGTCGGCGGCCTTCTGCCAGGCGGCGGTGCTGTCCTCCAGCACGTGCTTTTGGACCTTGGGGGTCGCGGCCTTGGGCTTGACGGTGACGGCGCTGCCGCCGACCAGGGCCATGATCGGCGCGGTGCCGGCCTCGCCTTGGGCGATGGCGTCGTCCTTAGCGACGATGAGCCAGTAGCCGCAGGGCAGCTCGGCCGTCGTGCCCGCGTTAAGGGCCACGGAAGGCGCACCGGCATTGTAAATCGCACGGGCAAGCTTTGCCGCTAGCGTGGTCGTCATGTGCCCGTCGGCATTCATCCATTCGGCAGCCTCTTGCGCCGTCGATGCCGAGTTATCAAGCCCTGCATCATGAAGCACGGGAAGGGCAGCTTGGCGAACCGTGTCATTCGCCCACGCTACATCAGTTGCGACCTTTTGGTCGGCATCGGCATCGTCGACAACGGTTGCCGAAAAGAGCTGGTACGCGTCGTAACGTGTCGCGACTGTACCGTCCACCGTAATGGCTCCGGTGTCGGCAGCACGGGCCGTTCCAGGGGCGATCGCAAAAGCGAAGACGACGGCCATGGACATCACCACGACGGCCAACATATGACGGAGCACTTTACTCACGACGACCACTCCGATCAAGATCACGATGGCGGCGAGCATGCATCCACGTCGCGGCAAAACACAGCATCGAAGCACCAGCTAAATACGTCATAGTCAAACCAGCCCCGCCCGCCTCAGGTAGCGTAGTCGAATACTTGTTGGTAAAGGTCGGCGGATCCTGAGAGCCATCGCCATAGGCAACTACGGCGTTGAGTTGGTCCGTGCCATTAGTTACCTCAACCGTGACTTTGCGCGGGGTCGTGTCATAGGTGATGTGATCTTTAACATGGTCGATGGCACCCTCGGGCTCGACCTCGGAGATGGTGTAGGTATAGATTCCCGCCTTGTTGTACTTGACGTCAAAGGAGACATTTCCCTTGTCATTATTGGTCACCGTCTGGAGCACTTTGCCCTCGGCGTCCTTAAGCGCGAACGAGAACTGACCTTCCCTGAAGGTTCCGCCTTTAAGCACTTTATTTGCTTTTATCGTCGCTTTGCCTTCAAGGGGCGCGTCATACACCCAAATCTCTGCATCTGACGTTATCTCCGTATCGGCATCAAGCAAAGATCTCGCCTTGTTCATGGCTTGCTCGTATTGCTCTTCGGGCGCATTGCCCTTGAGCAGAATCCATGTTGGTTGGGCGACGCGATATCCAGGAGGCGCCGTCGTCTCCTCGAGGCAGTAAAGCTTGCAGGAAGCCACGGCGTCCGAACTCGTTTCCGAACTCGTTCCAAAAGTCACACTTCCGTCAGGGCCGGTCGTTCCGTCAGAAAAAAACGTCTTTGCGCCCTCAACGCCGGCACTGCCCTGCGCCTTATCCATGTCAATCGCATAGAGTGTGAACGTAGCGTCAGCCAACGACGCGGCAACGTCCTTTTCATCCACTTTGTGGACCACAATGCCGTGCCCCGTTCCGCCTCCCGATGCGCCGGCATCTATGTCATATTCACGCTCGTGTTTCACATACCCGCCTGCAACACCTTCAAGCTGCGCCTCGTTGGAAAGGGAAACTGTACCAGACTCACCGGACAGAACTTCATATTCGACTTTCAGGTATTTCTCATCGGGAAGCCTCAACGTCAATCGCTGCTGCTTTCCAGCGCCCTCGCCAATCGAGTCAAGAGTCGCTCTCTATTTTTCTTTTGTCAGCACACGCCAATCGCCGTTATCGCACTCAGATACGCTAAGCGACGAGGGGATAAACGTACACTTAGAATCCATCACATCGAACAGATCGAGGTAGTCGGTTCCGACCTTTAAGTCTAGTGCCGATTCATTAACGAAAATCGTGTATTGAATTCGCTTGCTATTACTTACCGACGAACCTGTCTTTGACAATACGTCGTTCTTGATCTGTACGGTATCAGAGTCCGCCTTAAATTCTTTACCATCTAAGCTTGCGCTCGCCGAGTTCGTGAGCTCGCCGAGATTCTTTGACGTATCGACTACCGACCTTTTAACAGCAGTCGAATACGTCAGCTTTGCGTACCCTGTATTATTGCCCAGCTTTTCCGTTGGAATTGAAAACGCAACCATCTGGCGATCGACAGCAGGCGTCAGCAAGACATCCGAAACCTCGGTTTTTTCTCTCTCATGTTCCCATTCGCGGCCGGGCACCGCCGTCCCGTAGGGATTTAAATACAAAGAATATTTAGCCGAGCCGGGAATATAACTCATTCCCTCAGGAAGCTCATCTTTGACAACGACATCCTTGCCATTGAGCCTGCCAGCGCCATAATACTCACCGGCAGGCGTCTTAGCTCGATTGGCATAGACAGTCCAGTCGACAATCCACGCACCTTTGTCGTTCGAGCCATCCACTGATTTCCAGTCAAACGTCTCATCCCACCGTGCTTGCGAGCCGTCTTCATTTATTTTTACACTCTTCTCAACCGAAGGCTCCGCTTCGCCCTCAACATAGTAAAAGACAAAATCAGAATAGCCGCTAAACCCGTCGACAGAGGCGAAGTTGGAGTACCAACCAGGAAGTGCATCGGTCACCGTTTTATACGTAATAACCACCTCGGGGGACTTATCAAGCGCTTCTTTGACTTTATCCGTAATGGTTATTTGGATATTGCAGTTGTGTTGGTTGCTGTTCTGCGACGGATTTTCACCACCCGCAAACGTCCAATCGGTACCTTGGTCCAGTTTGGTACCCCCAATGGTAATTACATGTGAAGGGCCATCGGAGGTATCCGGCCCCATAGTCTGCTTCCAAGCCGCCAGCATGGTATCTTTGATAAGAATGGATGTTGGGTTTTTCGCATTTACGTAATCACGGAGCTCTACGCGTAATTGCCAAGTTGCTTTTCCGGTCCGAGATGCCTCATCCGGATTAAGCAGCGTTTTGCTAATGGTTTTGCCCGTCCAAGGACGGATGTAGTATGCGGTGCTTTCACCAGAGGGCAGACCGGAGTCTTCTTTTTTCACACTTGCCGTGTTACTAACTTTTTCGTAGGAATTCTCATCTTTCAGCTTAGTTTGATAGACGATGCAGTAGGTCGCATACCGATCGCCCTCTTTTGGATTAAACGTATAGCTAAATGAATCCCCTGACTCGCTCAGCATTTCCTCATCGATCTTTTGTTTTTCATCGGCGGTCTCGCCCTTGTAGACCGTATAGCTGCCAATATAATCCTGCTTGCCATCGAGCTTGTCGGTAAAGGTGTAGCCAGACATATCGGCCTTGAGAGATCCCCTGTTGAGCACAACCTTCCAAGTGATGACAGACGATGTTCCGGAGCCAGCCTCTTTTTGAATCATGTCGTATTGAAACGGTTCCGACGCCCCTTTAATCGTAAGAGATTGTTGGTGATTTGCTTTTCCCCAGGTTGTTTGCACACTATTCCTACCTTGCGTAGGTGTGCCATTAGAAAGAGACAAGTTCTTGCTAACTGTCGTTTCGTAGGTAACGGTATGGTCGCCCTGAGAAAGGTTACCTAGCGGCAACGTTGCAGTTCGCTCTTCGATGCTCACGGACGAACCAAGAGGATTTCCATCGAGCTTGAAGCTGCTTTGCTCAAAGTCCAGGTAGTCACCGAGCGTATCGACCAGTTTTACATCCGTTGCGTGCGACGTAACACTCAGATTAATAGTCCAAGTTATCTTGGCATTTCCGGTACTGCTATCTTGGGAAAAGACACCTGATTTGTTTCCATCAACTGCGCCATCTTGAATCTCGATCGGCACAGTTTCGCCAACGCCTGGAAATTTCAGTTCGACTTTTTCGCCGTCATCTACATCTTTGTCTTTAAGCTCAAACTCGAAATTGACGCGCACATAGAGCGAAGAGGGATGACCGCTGAGATAGCTGGCATCGTAATTAAAAACGACCTTGTTATCCTTTATGTACCAAGTTCCCATCCTTTGTGCATTCTCGGTATCATCCGTCCTTAAGATACCGCCCTCGTTCTCGTTCACAACAATCGAGTCGGGAAAGGTATAAATCGTCTCAAGCCTTTCAGGTGTAGGCCCACAATTCTCATGAAAACGAGCTTCCATAAAACCGTAGATAGTATCGGCTGTCGTAATCGAGGGTGAGCCCTCTTTACCGAGAGGCTGCTGACGACCCTTATCGGCATACAGCCCAACCGTAACGTCCGCCGTATCGCCGTTGATCACAATCGGCGTCGGCGTCGTCACGTCCTCGGCGCGCACTGGGGCTGCACCGTGAAAAACAGCGGCGGTGAGGCTAATCAAAATGAAGACCAGGGCCGCCATACCCAGCGACCGCGAGCGGTGTGCGTCCATAGTTGTCCCCTAATTCCTACAACACAGTGTGGAATACGGCGAATCGTCGGATCGAACACAAACCCCAACATCAACATGAACCTGCCTAGCGCATTGCAAGAACCCATTGGGGAGCAACTTCTAAGACGGTTCGTCTATGCCACAATGCATAAAATATAATATAGATACCAGTCATGTAAACCGCAGGTAAAGAGGTCTTTTAATTTAATACCAGTTGGTATTTACCTGTTAACGGGTTTGCATTAAAGCAGTTATATTCTGTAGAATTATGTATATGTTTAAACAACTTAACTTTGACCGGAAAGCCGCTCGGAGGGATAACCGCCCCAGCTGTGGTGCAAACGAACCTGTCCACTGCACAAAAAGGGCGCCGACCGCGATGGTCGACGCCCTTTCTTGTTAGTCGCTATAAAGCCCAGCGCTTATTTGTTGACCTGGCCGGCGCGAACGGCAGCCTTCTTGCGGTCGGTGGCGTTGAGCAGACGCTTGCGCAGGCGGATGTTCTTGGGAGTAATCTCGACCAGCTCGTCGTCGGCGATGTACTCCAGCGCTTCCTCCAGCGAGAAGGTGCGGGGCGGCACCAGCTGGACGGAAATATCGGAGGTCGAGGAACGCTGGTTGCCCAGGTTCTTGGTACGCGCGATGTTGACGACCATGTCGCCAGCCTTGCTGCGCTCGCCCACGATCATGCCCTCATAGCACTCGGTGCCCGGCTCAACAAACAGCTGGCCGCGCTCCTGCAGCGTGCCCAGAGCGTAGGCAACGGCCTTCTCGGTGGTCATGGAGATCATGGCGCCGTTCTGACGGTTACCGATCTCACCAGCGTAAGGACCATACTCCAGGAAGGTGTGGTAGAACACGCCCTCGCCGTGGGTGACGTTCATGATGCGGTTCTTAAGGCCCATGATGCCGCGGGTAGGGATCTTAAACTCGAGGTGCGTCACGATGCCCGAGGTATCCATGCTCGTCATGATGCCGCCGGAGGTGCCGAAGACCTCAACGACCTTGCCTGAGTACTCGTCCGGGCACTCGACGACGGCCTGCTCGACGGGCTCCATCTTGTTGCCGTTCTCGTCCTTCTTAAACAGAACGCGGGGACGGCCGACCTGGAACTCAAAGCCCTCGCGGCGCATGGACTCCATCAGAACGGACAGGTGCAGAATGCCGCGGCCCGAGACCTCGACGCCGCTCTTGTCCTCGAGCTCCTCGATCTTCATGGTCACGTTGTTCTCGGCCTCGTTGAACAGGCGCTCCTTGAGCTGACGGGCGCCCACGATGTCGCCGTCGCGGCCGACGAGCGGGGAGGTCGAAGCCTCAAAGACGATGGACAGGGTCGGCGGGTCGATCTCGATGGGCTCGAGCTCGACAGGGTTCTCGGGGTCGGTGTAAACATCGCCGATATCGGTGCGGTCAATACCCACGACAGCGGCGATATCGCCGGAGCCGACTTCCTGGCACTCGGTGCGGCCCAGGTAGTCGAAGGTAAAGAGCTGCTTGACGGTAGCGGTGGCGCTGGAGCCGTCGTTCTTCACAACCAGAATCTGGTCGCCCTGGTGAATGGCGCCGGAATACACGCGACCGATGCCGATACGGCCAACGAAGTTGGAGTGGTCGATGGTCACGCACTGCATGGCCAGCGGGGCGTTCTCGTCAACCTCGGGCGCGGGCATGTCGTCGATGATCATATCGAGCAGCGGGTACATGTCCATGTTGCCGTCGTTGGGGTCAAGACGGGCAAAGCCATTCATGGCGCTGGCGTAGACCACGTGCTCCATGGCGAACTCAAGCTGGTCGTCGGTGGCGCCCAGGTCGGCCATAAGGTCGAGGCAGTCGTTGTAGGCCTTCTCGGGGTTAGCACCCGGACGATCGATCTTGTTGATGACGATCATAATCTTAAGGCCGGTGTCGATAGCGTGACGCAGCACGAAGCGGGTCTGGGGCATGGGACCCTCAAAGGCGTCGACCAGCAGCAGGGCGCCGTCGGCCATACGCAGCACGCGCTCGACCTCGCCGCCAAAGTCGGCGTGGCCCGGGGTGTCGATGACGTTGATCTTAACGTCCTTGTACTCGATAGAAATGTTCTTGGCGAGAATCGTAATGCCGCGCTCGCGCTCCTGGTCGTTGGAATCCAGGACGCGGTCCTCGACCTGCTGGTTGGCACGGAAGGCGTCCGTGGCACGCAGGAGCTTATCGACCATCGTCGTCTTGCCGTGGTCGACGTGGGCGATGATGGCGATGTTCCTCAGATTGTCTACGCGCATGTAGTTCCCCTATCTTCTATCCATATACAAACGGCACGCGTATGCGACCCGCCCAGCGATGCAACGCTCAGCGGGAATATTGAGCCTTTTACCGAAAACTCGTTTATTTTAGCGATTTTAGATGAGAGGGGTTTCCTCACCTGCAGGTTCAGGGTCGCTCCACATAAAACCATCGCCGGCGCCCATGCCCTCATACAGCACATATGCCGAAAAACCACTCTCGAGCGTGGTTTCGAAGAAGCTCACGAGCAGAGCATCGTGATAGCCGCCGTCAATCTCGACGCAGCCGGTGTAGCCGATGGCATAGCGGGCGATACGGCCCAGGCCCTCGTCCTTAAGACCCATCTTGTGCTCGGAAATAAAGTTGGTGGCCGCCTCCAGGCACGCCTCTTCGCCGTCCTCGTCGAGCGCCGCCAGATATCGGTTGGAAGCAGCGTCCTCAATCGCCACAACTACGCCCGGATTCTCGCCGGCGGCAAGGTCGTCCAAGAACGCACCAATCAGGTCACACACCATGGCGTCGAGCTCGGCGGAGACGTTACCGGCGTCCTGCATATCCTGTGCCATCTTTAGACCTTCCCATCGAGTCTGGCGTCATTACAGTTCTTGTGCCTCGGCGGCGATCTTAGCGGCAGCGTCGCGGGTGCGCATCATATCCATCGCGCGCTTGTCGAGCACCTTGATCTGACTGGTCAGCATGACCGCATCGACCACACCCCAGATCACGAGGCCCGTAGAGATCGAAAACCCAAGCGCACCAACTGTACCACGAAGGCGCGAGCAGATTGCCGCGACAAGGGCGGAGACGACAACCATCTTGATAAACGAGCCGCGGCGTTCGCGAAGCGTGCGGGCCTGCGTCACATAGGCAATGCGAGCCGCCTCAGAAGCCTCCGAGCGCATCTGGGCCTCGCGGGCGATTGCAGCCGCTTCAGCCGATACGCGGGTACCCATCAGCGACCTCTCCGCTCGCGTGCCAGACATTTAGAAATCATCGGGGGAGAGCGTATGGACGAACTCGTCGAACTTCTCGAACTCCTGCTCGTCGTCGACTTCCTCGGCGTGGGTAGAAACAGTGCCCAGGCGATTCATGATGTCGTCCTCCACAAACATGGGGGCATTGCTGCGCACGGCAAGGGCAATGGCATCACTGGGGCGGGCGTCGATCTTGCGCTCGTCACCATCGGCCAGTACGACGATCGTCGCGTAGAACACCGGCGGCTCGGCGCGAACGATCTCGATGCGCTCGAGCTTAGCGCCCAGGGCGCCAACAGTATCGAGCAACAGGTCATGGGTAATCGGGCGCTCGGCGCGACCGCTATCGATGCCGCGGCTGATGGCAGCAGCTTCAAACGAACCAGTTTGAATGGAAAGGGAACGCAGTGGCGCGGGCGAGTCCGATTTGCTGCAGCGCTCGCGAAGCACGATAAGCGATGGCACGGGACCGGCGGCCATGACGATGGTCTCTATGTCGACACGAACCATGGAACACCTCCGGTACGTAGCGGTTAACACGCGGCAAGGTCGCCGCATTGAATAGCTATACTACCCAATCTTTCGCACAGCACACAAAACCAAAATGAGATTTATCGCAGACAAGAAAAGAGCCCCGAGGCAACGCCCCAGGGCTCTTCACAGTTTTGATGGTGGACCTGACAAGATTCGAACTTGTGACCTCCCGGTTATCAGCCGGACGCTCTAACCAACTGAGCTACAGGTCCATCATGGTGGAGGTTAGGGGGATCGAACCCCTGACCTCAGGCTTGCAAAGCCCGCGCTCTCCCAGCTGAGCTAAACCCCCACGGAGACAGTAATAAACACCCCAGCGGCGACTCGGCTCTCGCTGGGGTGTTTATTGCGAAAGAAAGTGGTGGACCTGACAAGATTCGAACTTGTGACCTCCCGG
>CALLRY010000154.1:0-9496 GCA_938014285.1 uncultured Collinsella sp.
GAGCCCCAGGCCCGAGCCCTGTGCGCCGGCATCGCGTGCGTTGTCAGCGCGGTAGAACCGCTCAAACGCGTGAGCTGCGGATTCCTGGTTCATGCCGATGCCCTCGTCCTCAACACTTATGTCGATCGCGCCCGTGCCCACATCGGGCGTTACGGCAAACGTGACGGTCGTTCCTGCACCCGAGTACTTGGCGGCGTTTTGCACAATCACGCGCAGAGCTTGCTTTACGAGCGCGACATCGACGGACGCGTCGCAGCGCGGGTCGCTGGCAAATGCGGCGTCAAAAGCCAGCCGATACGTGTGCTCGGTATCGATCATCTGCGATTCTTCGCATACCTCTCCGACGAGCGCTGCCAGATTGGTATCCACACGATGCAGCGCGGTGCGGCCGGCATCGCCGCGTGCCAAAAACAGCAGTTGTTCCACGAGCTCCTGCATGTGCTCGCTTTCGGCCTTGAGCGAGGCGATGGACTCCGCCAGCACGGCTGGGTCGTCCTTGCCCCAGCGGTCGAGCATGTTTACGTAGCCCTGAATCACCGCGATGGGTGTGCGCAGTTCGTGACTCGCGTCGTTGACAAAGCGCATCTGCTGCAGTTTGGCCTCTTGCATCTGACGCAGCAGACGGTTGAGTGCGACCTCGATGCTCGCCAGGTCGGCGTCGCCGGTGGTGACATTCGGCGAGTCGACGCTCGCTCGCTCGATGGCCTGCTCCAGCGTTTCCATCTTGCCGCCGGAGAGCTGCATGCGGCCGAGCTCGTCCACGCGCAGTGCCAGGTCGTTGAGCGGTGCCATGGTGCGGCGTACGCGTCGGGCACCGCCGAGCATGTTGAGCACGCTGATGACCTGCCAGCCTACAACGACAAGGTAGAGGGGCCATAGCGCGAAGAGATCCTGCGCGAGGGGGAAGGTCTTGGTGGTGCGCGCAAGCTCGACGGTGTAGGTGAGTGTTGCTAGGTCCCAGCCGCGCGCGGGCGTCAGCGACATGCCGTGAACGGTGGCGCCGGGAATCCATCCTGCGGCAAACGCGCTGTCGGGCAGCGTCTGGTTGTATCCATAGACGAGGATCGCCGCCGCAATCACCACCAGCAACAGATCGAGCCAGACGTAGCTCATCAGGCGGCGCCACATATAGCTCCAGTTGATGGCGCGGGCGATGGATGTGACGCGCTTGGTTTCGGTGTTACGCGCGACAGACATAGCCCACCCCGCGCACGGTTTGGATGATGCGGGCACCGCCAGCGTCCTCGATCTTGGCACGCAGGTGCGCGATGTGCACGTCGACGTTGTTGGTGTCGCCCACGTATTCGTAACCGAGCGCTTCATGCGCGATGCGCTCACGCGTGAGCACTGTGCCGGCATGCGCCATAAGCAGGGCGAGGACGTCGAACTCGCGGGCGGTCAGCACGATGGGTGAGCCGCCGACCATAACCTCGCGGCGGTCGGGATCGAGTGCGACCGAGTCAACGGTGAGCGTGGCGGGGGAGGGCGTGGCAGCGGCCTGGGCCGCGCCGCTGGCCGGGGGTATCGCAGCGGCGTTCCCGGCCGCCCGCCATACCCGCCCCGGCGCCAGAACCACCAACGCCCGAAGCCGCCCGCACGGCCTCCGCGCGCTTCAGCGCCACGCGGATCCGTGCGAACAGCTCCTCAATCGCAAACGGCTTGGTCAGGTAATCGTCGGCGCCGGCATCGAGCCCGGCTACCTTGTCCATCACGGCATCGCGCGCAGTGACCATGATCACCGGCACATCCTTGCGCTTGCGGATACGCCGCAGCACCTCCATACCGTTGAGCTGCGGCAACAGCACATCGAGCAGAATCAGATCGTAGTCGCGCTCCAGCGCCAGGTCCACGGCGGTGCGGCCGTCGGCGGCGTGCTCCACTTGGTAGCCCTCGTGCTCCAGCTCGAGCGTCACAAAGCGGGCGATTTTCTCCTCGTCCTCTACGATCAGGATTCGTGCCATACGTGCCCCCATCTGCGATTACTTGTCGTCGTTCAGATTTTGCTTGATGCCGTCCGCGGCGTCGGCGGCGTGATCCATCAGGTTGTTGATACTGCCGGGCACGTCGCCGTCGCTATCGATGCGGTAACGCATGCCAAAGAACAGGCCAAGCAGCATTAGCCATATCGTAGCGCCCCAGGCAAACAGGGCGACGATAGGGATCAGGATGGGGATGTTGAGGATGATGGCGTCGCGGCGCGTAGCGACAAACTTGGTCTCCAGGCTCAGGCGGAAGAGCTTTTTGAGGTACTCCCACACGCTGTCCATCTTCTTGGAGAAGTCGGTCTTTTCGCTCGACTTTTCGTAGGCGACCTGCGCAGCGACCATCTCGGCCGAGGGCTCATCGACCGACTCGGGCTCGGTGGCGGCGTGCGCCGACGTGGTCTGGGTATTGCCCTGCGACTCGAGCCAAATGATGGCGTCCAGAACGTTGCCGTCGGCGGCGTCGAGCGCGGCTTTGGCGTCGGTGTAGCTCACGTTGCACTTGGTGCGGATGGTTTCAACTTTTTCGAGGTCGTCCATGACCTGTCCTTTCGTTCGATGGGCGCGGCGCCGGGCGATCTGCCCGGGCGCGAGCGTTGCGTTCGGTGGCCTGCGTTGCGCGGCGCCGCCCCGCCCTTGGTCGAACTCTATAGTGCAGGTTATAGATTAAGCGATTCTTGAGCCAAGATTAATGTTGGATGAGTTTTTGAGTGGCGGTGGGGAAAGGCTGTCCCTCTGGGCGAACGTGCACGGGGCGCTCGGAGCTCAGGCGTAAATTTGTGTCCGCACGGCGAGATATACTTTTAATCATGTTGAGGGGCGTGACAGGACAAGGTTGCCCGGCGCCCGCGAAATCAGAGGGGCCGCCGCGCCGCATGGCACAAACGAGTGGGGTCCCGACGCAAACAGGGGGTCATACGTGCATATCTACGCTATGAGCGACATTCACGGGTGCTTGGACGCCTTCAAGGCATCGCTTTCCACCGTCGACCTCGATGCCGAGGACTCCAAGCTGGTTTTGCTTGGCGACTACTGCGACCGAGGCCCCGATTCACTCGGGGTCTTCGAGCTCGTCATGGACCTGCAAAAGCGCTACGGCGATCGCGTCGTGGCGCTGCGCGGCAACCACGAGGAGATGTTTCTCGAGTACATTGACGAGGTGAAGGACCCCAATTTCACGCAGGCATGGATACTTGCCGACAGCAATCTGGCAACGGCCAAGAGCTTCTTAGACGCCGAGGCATTCAAGCACGTTAAGCACCTTTTGAGGCTCAGGGAGTTCGAGGAGGCCTACGCTTTTACGGTTGAGCGCATAATGGCCGAGCACGCGGACATAATCGCGTGGGTTCGCAAACTCCCTTACTTTTACGAGAGTCCTTTCGGCCAGGTCTTTGTGCACGCCGGCATTGACGAGGGGGCCGGGGAGTACTGGAAGCTCGGCACGGCTGACGAGTCGTTTACCATGATGCCGCCCGATTGCGTGGGACGTAAGTTCTATCTGGATGTTATCGCCGGGCACATCAACACCGAGGCGGTCTCGGGCATCACGGGCTACCGCGGTATCTGGCATGACGGGGCCAGCCATTACTACATCGACGGGAACGTCATGAAGAACGGCGAGGTTGCCATGCTGAGCTACGACTCGGAGACGGGGAAGTACAGCGGCCAAGGGCTGGAGTAGGTTGGCGTGCGATTATTTGTCTGCCAACCTACGCAGTGCTTCTACAAGCCAACCATTCATCGCTTCCGAAGGATATGTTATTGTCCTGCGCTTTGGGACCGTCCTCGGTTTAACAAGCTGTAGCTTGATGCGCTTGTTTTCAGGCTGGTTAGGGGAACACAATAACTGTAAATGCAGCGCACCTAAATCGCCCATGTCCCACGATTTAATATGTTGATACAGGCAATTGTATTCGTGCTGTTCGTTGCTTAAAGCATGGGCGACATCGAGGTAAGCGAGCTCGGAGATGAGCACATGCCATTGCTGGTTTAAATTGTTATGCGAGCTGTCGGTAAAGGGCTTGAGGGGATCGACTCGTGCAATAGTATTGCCGCTATCATCAAACTGGTAGTGGTAATACCCCTGCTCATCGGGGTAGTCCTTGAGTCTGAGTTTGAGTGCGAGATAGAAGGCAACATTCTCTGGCAGTTCTTTCTCAAGTTCTTCTGCTTCCTTGTCCGGCTTGCACTCTAGCCTGGAGAGAAGTTCTGCGCCTTCGGTACCGAGCAGCTTCATTGTCCTGTCTCTAAGGGGCATTTTGATGTCGATAATTACGGGGCTAGCCAGATTTTCGAGAATGCGTTCGGCTGCCTTGGGTTTGTCGACGCTAAGATCTTCTAACGTGCATATGGTTTTACCCAGCCTATAGGCTGGGTCAGACTTGCTGCTTTCGGGACAATAGTTGCAAGGTTCGTTGCACCAACCAATGAAGTCTTTGACGCCTATTGGATGATTGACATTAAACTTTTCGGTCGGGGATGCACTGTTGCGTACACTGTCGACACGGTTGAAAAAGTCCTGAACATCGTTCAATTCGGCGAACTTGACTTCGTCCATATCTGGATTCCTTTCTCATCAGGAAACATGTCTCATTATAGGCACGCTTGCGGTCGTAGCGGCTAGGGGCGCCAGTGCTAGTGAGGGTTCCAGAGAAGGAAGCGGCGCACCCTCGGGGCGGCAAAGAATCAAGGTCTAATACTTTTCCGGAGAAGTGAACGAGCTAAATCGGACCCCCGAAGCATCGACGCTTTGAGCGTGTCGTTTCCTGCGGTTTCGGTGCTGAAATCCTGCGATTTTGCTGCCGAAAAATGCGGATGCTTCAGGGGTTCAAAAACAGCCGTTTACTTCTCGGGAAAAGTATTAGACCTCGATAGCGGGGGATGGGGTACCGGTGCAAAACGGCGTCAAGGGTTGGTCGAGCAGGCGGTTTCTCCATTGATGTCCGCACGGCATGTGACACTTACCCTGCCGCCCTGCTCTGCCGCGGTGGCATGTACCCAAACAACGACCCTCTAAGGAGTTCGATATTGATGAGTGACAACACCAAGCATCTCGCAAAGAAGTGCGTTAAGGACGCAGGGCCGTGCCTTGCGCTGTGCGTAGCCGGCGCAGCGGTCGCGCTGCTGGCTGTTCTGGGGCCATTCGACGTGCTCCGAAATGCCAGTTCTCTGCACGTTTGCATGGCCCTTGCCGGCGCCATGATGACCGGCGGCGTGCTCGATCTGGTTTTTTGGGTGCTTGACCCGTTTGGATGGAAGAACGAGGGGTAGGCCCTAAGGGATGGAAGGGCTGGAACGGTTGGCTTAGTGATCGTGCAGAATGTGAGCTAGCGACTTACAGGGAAGTGGTAATCCGATGACGGTCTATGTGACGGGCGATATTCACGGCGGCGTCGACATGCAAAAGCTGCGCGACTGGGAGCTTGGGGATAGCCTGGCGAGCGACGACTATCTGATTGTCGCGGGCGACTTTGGCTTTCCGTGGGATTTCTCTGCCGAGGAATGCGCCGACATCGCCTGGCTGGAGTCGCGGCCCTATACCGTGCTGTTTGTCGATGGTAACCACGAGCGCTTCGACCATTGGGCGGAGCGTCCCATGGAACTGTGGCACGGTGGGCTGACGCAGCGCCTGTCGGATACCTCTCCCATACGGCGCCTGACGCGCGGCGAGGTTTTTGAACTCGATGGCTCAACGATCTTTACCATGGGCGGTGCCACGAGCGTGGATAAGGAATACCGCATTCCGTATTCCAGCTGGTGGCCGCAGGAACTGCCGGACGAGCGCAACTTTGAGGAGGCGTGGACAAAGCTCGACAGCGTGGGCTGGAAGGTCGACTACGTAATCACCCACACCTGCTCTACGCACATGCTTTCGCCCACGCTCTATCCGGCGCCCGGCTGGAATTGCCCCGGCGTTGATCGGCTTACGACGTTTTTCGATGAGCTGGAAGATCGCTTGGACTACAAGCGCTGGTACTACGGCCATTTTCATCGCGACGCCAACCCGGCCGAGCGCCATACCGTGCTCTACGACTGCATCGTTCGCCTGGGCGACGAACTTCAACCCTGGGATGTTGCGTAGGGGCGGAGTGAGCGGCTACTCGGCTGTTATGACGATGTTCTCCCGGTGCGCGCGGATAACATCCCAGCTGAAGTGCTCGACCAGCTGCTCGGCGGTACGCGCCGTGGTGTCCGGCGCGATGCCTGTTTGCCCGGCGAGCCAGCCCAACAGTGCCTCGGGTGTGCCAAAGCGGGCGCGGAGTTCGCCCAGGTCCAGATCGCGGTCACGCTTGGAAAGGCGGCGGCCGTCCGGCGACATGAGCAGCGGAATATGTGCGTAGTGCGGCGTAGGAAGTCCCAGCAGATGCTGCAGATAGATCTGACGCGGCGTGGAGCCAAGCAGGTCGCATCCGCGTACGATTTCGGTAACACCCATGGCGGCGTCATCGACCACCACGGCCAGCTGATAGGCAAACACGCCGTCGCTGCGGCGCACCAAAAAGTCGCCGCATTCGGTGGCGAGCGCTTCGCATTGGGCACCGTACGTGTGGTCCACGAATTCGATCACGTCGCCCGCGAGGTCGTCGACGGCGGGCACGCGCAGGCGCGTGGCCGGAGCGCGCAGAATGCTGCGGCGTGCAACTTCCTCGGCAGAAAGGCCTCGGCAGGCGCCGCGGTAGATGGGCGTGCCGTCGCTGGCGTGCGGCGCGCTTGCGGTGTGGAGCTCGGCGCGCGTGCAAAAGCAGGGATAGGTGAGGCCGGCGTCTTGCAGTTGGCGCAAGGCGTCCTTGTACAGATCCAGGCGATCGTGCTGGTAGTAGGGGCCTTCGTCCCACTCGAGTCCCAACCAGGCCAGGTCGTCGATGAGCTGGGCGGCAAGTTCCGGGCGCTTGCAGCGATCGTCCAGATCCTCAATGCGCAGTACGATGCTGCCGCCTTGGCTGCGGGCCGAAAGCCACGAGCACAGGCAGCTGAACACGTTGCCCAGGTGCATGCGGCCCGATGGCGACGGGGCAAAGCGGCCCACGACGGGGGCAGGAGCGGGAGAGGGGGTCGTCGTTGGCGCGTCCGCGGCGGGCGTTGCTATGTTGCGTGCGTTGATATCCATGCGGACGAGTATAGCGCGGGGCGCGGTGGGGAGGCGCCACTGTGGTCCGCAAGTTGTCGAGGACCCGCATTGCGTATGGCGGGCCGCAGGCTCGGTGCTTTGATTCCTGTCCATCAGTTCGGCGCCTTAGACGACAGAACCCCCGGCAGCTCTTCGCAACTGCCGGGGGTTCCGCGGAAAAGGGGGACATGATCCTCAAGCGAACGGCAAAGGGGCAAACCGTTTTCGCTCAATTGCTTTATGCCCCTCGGCTGGCGGCTCAATCAGCGCATGCCGCGCCCACACAAAGCCGCTACACCTGTGACGGAGCTATGAAGTGGTATCTATTGCTGGCGCGGGACTCGGCCAAAGAGCGTCCCAAACGACTAGTCGTTTAAGAACGTCCCCAATGACTAGCTGCTGGCGGAGGGAGTGACTTTTGTCCCAATTGACGCCCCGCTTGCCTAGACGGTCGTGTCGTACGCTCGCAAACGTGGGACAATAACGCTGTTGGTACCACAGATAAAGGATGTGCTCATGAACACCCTCGCCGCCAAAGTCAGTCGGCAGCGCCACCTGTTTGCGCGATTCGCTTCCGTTTGTGCGTTCGTCGCGCTTGCGTTGTTGCTGTTGCCTGTCGCCGCGCACGCCGACGACTACTCCATGACCCAAACCTATATCGGTGTCACGGTTGAGGCCGATGGATCGCTGACCGTTGTCGAGGGACGCCAGTTTGATTTCGACGACGACATCAACGGCGTGTTTTGGGAGATCAATACGGGCTCCAACCAGCAGGGTGGCTCGGCGGGCGTCGACGTGCTGAGTGTCGAGGAAGAAGACACCGCGTTCAACAAAGTCGATAGCGCGAACAAGGGTGACTCTGGCGTCTACACGGTCGAGCAGACCAGTGACGGCGTAAGGATTAAGGTATTCAGCCCTCACGAGAGCGGCGACAGCGCAATCTACTACGTGAGTTATTCCATGACCGGTGCGGTCATGAACTGGGCCGATACCGCCGAGCTCTACTGGAAGTTCGTGGGTGACGGCTGGTCTGCAGATTCCGATGACGTCGAGATGGAAGTGCGCTTCGCAAATGCCGCTGCCGGGACGGCGGCCGTCAAGGGCGATAACTTCCGCGCATGGGGCCACGGCCCGCTGACGGGCGACGTGTCGCTCGATGCGGACGAGCCCATGGTCACCTATACCATTCCCTGCGTGCATCAGGGCGAATTCGCCGAGGCGCGCATCGCCTTCCCCAGCGACTGGGTGCCGCAGCTTGCCGCCTCGGGCGAAGAGCGCATGTCAACGATCCTGAGCGAAGAGAAAGAATGGGCCGACGAAGCTAACGCCCGCCGCGCTCATGCTCGCATGATTGCCAATGCGCTTGCCGTGCTAAGTGTTGTCGCAGCGGTGGCCTTTACCGGCATAATCGTTGTGCTCAAGCTGCGCCGCCGCAAGCCCAAGCCGCTTTTCCAGGACGAATATTTCCGCGACGTGCCCTCGGCCGACCATCCCGCCGTGCTTTCGGCTCTCATGAGTTGGAACGAGGTACCCGATCAGGCATATATCGCCACGCTCATGAAGCTCACTGACGACCGCGTGATCAAGCTGGAGCAGGCGACCGTGACCAAGGCCAAGAAAGGTCTGTTGGGGCGTGAAAAAGAAGAGCAGACGTATCGCGTGACGGTGAGTGATGCGGGCTGGAAATCGGCCAAGGGCATTGACCACATGGTGCTCAAGGTTTTCTTTGCCGGTGCTAAGCCCGACGAGAACGGCGATCGCTCGCGCACGTTTGACGAGCTGCAACACTACGTCAAGCAGCACGCCACACCCGTGGGCGACAAGCTCGAGGACTATCAGAACACCGTTAAGGGTAAGCTGGCCGATAGCGAGTACGTTGCCTCGGACGGCATTGTCGCAATGGTGTTTGGCCTGGTCCTGGGCAAACACCATTGCTTTATTCCTATTGGATCCATTTTCTTTACCGATGGCGCACAGGCGAACATTATCGCTGCGGTTATCTCGGTGCCGATAGCGCTGGTGGGTATTGGCGTGGGCCTTACGTTCCGCCGCTTTACGCCGGAGGGCGCCGAGGTGGCGGCTCGCTGCAGGGCGCTTAAGCATTGGCTCGAGGACTTCACGCGCCTAAAGGAGGCCGTCCCCGGCGATCTGGTCCTGTGGAATAAACTTCTGGTGATGGGTGCGGCGCTGGGCGTTTCGAAGGAAGTCCTGCGTCAGCTTGCCGAGGCTGTTCCTCCTGAGGTGCGCGAGGCCGACGGTTTCTACGACAATTACCCCTGCTACTGGTGGTACTACCATCATTACGGTACCGAGTCGCCGCTCGATTCGTTTAACGATGTGTATCACGAGAGCATCCGTGAGCTGGCTTCGAGTTCCGATAGCTCGAGCGGCGGCGGTGGTGGCGGCT
>CALLRY010000155.1:0-9496 GCA_938014285.1 uncultured Collinsella sp.
CCCCGCCGGCAAATAGCGGACACTCCGCATGCGATCTATGCAAACAAACAAGTGCGCTTAGCTATATTCGGTAAGGTCAAGCACGCTGCCTTTCACGATAAGCACCGGCTCCAGAACGACTTCTTCGGCACGTCTACCGCCCCTACCGGCAAGACGCTTGGACATGCAGCCAAAAGCATGCTCCGCAAGGACGCCAGGATCCTGCTCAATCGCGGTCAGCGCCGGCTCAAAGAGAACGTCGGCCGCCGAGTTGTCATAGCTTACGACCGAGATATCGCCCGGGATGCTCTTTCCCATCTCGTGCAAGCGCTTGAGCAGACCGAGGGCAATGTTGTCCGAGCTTGCGAACACAGCGGTGGCATCGGTTGCAAGAACAGCCTCCGAGGCCTCATAGGCACTCGGGATGTAATATTCGCTCTCAAACTCCAGGCGCGCATCGATGGGCAGCCCCACCTCGCGCAGAGCGCGCTCGTAACCGGCGAGTCGCTTGCGACCCGTATTGGAGCGACGCGCGTTAACCAGACAGGCGATGCGACGGTGGCCTTGCTCGATCAGATAGCGGGTGGCCATGTAGCCACCCATCTCGTGGTCGAACATCACCTTGTCGCACTCGAGCCCCTCAATGGCACGGTCGACCATCACGGCAGGGATAGGCAGATGGCTCACCTCCTCGCGCAGGGCACGATCGTCGGAGAACTCGTCACCCACCACCAGAAAGACGCCGTCGACGCCGCGCGTCACCAGCTGGCGCAGCAGTTCCAAATCGTCATCGGCGCTTCCACCCGAGCTGGTAATAAAGAGTGCATAGCCGTCTTCGCGGCAGCGCTTTTCCAAGCTGCCGGCGAGCGAGGCAAAAAAGCGGCTCTCGATATTGGGAACGATAAGGCCCAGCGTGCGCGACTCGCGCATGACCAGGCTGCGCGCGATCTGGTTAGGAACATAGTGGTTGCGTGCCGCAACCTCCTTGATGAGCTTGCGGTTTTCTTCCGAGATGCGACAAGGCCGGTTGTTAAGGACAAGCGAGACCGACGAGGGGGAAAGCCCCACCTCCTGGGCAATCTGCTTGAGAGTAACTTTGTTGCCCATCTCGCTCCTTCCGAGTATTCGCGCAATCTCTTGAAAGTATAGCGACCGTCCCTCTACCTTGATGATAAACACTTTACCAATCCGGTAGACGGCTGTTTTATCGCCGCGATTGGCGCAAAGCAACCTAACCCCTTTGCGCCATGTGATGCATTGGGGTCAGGTTACTTTGCACCAAATCCATCCGGGTGGGGTATATTGCATTCGATTAATGAAAACGACCACCATAAGGCGGATATTCGTATGCACGAGAATGACTTTTTTAACGAGGACCTGCTCTGCGCGCTCGCCGGTGTTGCCGGCGAGGACAACGCGCTCATGAGCGAGCCCATGCGCGAGCACACCACGTTTAAGATCGGCGGCCCGGCCGATGTCTTTGTCACGCCCGATACCGAGCAGGGCCTCGTCGCCACGCTCGATACCTGCTATCGCTGCGATCTGCCACTCACCATCGTGGGCAACGGCTCCGACTTACTCGTCGGTGACAAGGGCATCCGCGGTGTCGTCGTGGCACTGGGCGAAGGCCTCTCTAACATCACCGTCGACGGCACGCATGTTACGGCAGCAGCCGGCGCCTTGCTTTCCGATGTCGCCGCGGCTGCCGCCGAAGCCTGCCTTACCGGCATGGAGCCCCTCTCGGGCATCCCCGGCTCGGTCGGTGGCGCCTGCTATATGAACGCCGGCGCCTACGGCGCCTGCATGGCCGATGTTTTAGAGTCCGTGCGCGTCTATAAGCCCGCCCGCGCGCTCGACGACGGCACCCGCGGCAGCGGCAATATCATCGAGTTCGATGTCGACGAGCTTAACCTGGGCTATCGCAAGAGTCGCATCGCCGACGACGGCTTTATCGTGCTCTCTGCCACCTTTAATCTCGCCCCGGGCAACGCCGCGATGATCAAGGCCGACATGGACGACTACCGCCAGCGCCGCGAGGACAAGCAGCCGCTCGACATGCCGAGCGCCGGCTCCACTTTCAAGCGCCCCGAGGGCCACTTTGCCGGCAAGCTCATCATGGACGCCGGCCTGCGCGGCCACGCCGTCGGCGGCGCGCAGGTGAGCGAAAAACACTGCGGCTTCATCGTCAACGCCGACCACGCCACCGCCGCCGACGTCGACGAACTCATCCGCGACATCCAAGCCAAAGTCAAAGAGCAGTTCGACGTAGACCTAGAACCCGAAGTCCACCGAGTAGGCGAATTTTTATAAAAAGAAGGCCCCGAAAGGGGCCTTCACTTTCTTTAATTCAGACAACCAGTCCGGTGTGCCGCGCCCCGAACCCAAGAGGGCCGCGTGCCCGCCCGCAATATATTTGATTGATCGCGAGTTCCGCACGCAAAGAAGGCCACTTAATGTGGCCTTCGTCTTGCGCAGGACTGTAGAGCAGGAAACCTTATATCCGGCCCCTCCGTCCGGGGACCGCGCCGTACCAGCTACAGCGTCATGTTTGGATCGGCGTCGACGTCGAACGGCGAGATTTCACCTCGGTCGAATTTACGGCGAGCGACCTCCGCGATCATGGCGGCGTTATCGGTGCAGGCAGACAAGGGCGGCACCGTCACGCGGATTCCCTGACGCCCGAGTTTCTTGATCATCATCTCGCGCAGATGCGGGTTGGCCGAGACGCCGCCGCCGATGCAATACTCCTTGCACCCGGTAGCATGCAGGGCGTTTTTGGCCTTCTTGTACTGCACGTCAAAGACCGCCGCCTCAAACGAAGCCGCCAAATCGGGCAGGTGAATCGTGCGCCCGGCCTTGGTCTCCTGCTCGATGTAGAGCGTCACCGCCGTCTTGAGGCCCGAAAGCGAGAAGCGGTAGTCTCCCCTGCTGTTAAGCGCGCGGGGAAAATCGATCGCCTTGGGGTTGCCCGTCTCGGCAAGCTTGGAGATGATGGGGCCTCCGGGATAGCCAAGGCCCAGTGCCTTTGCCACCTTGTCGAAGGCTTCGCCCACGGCGTCGTCAAGCGTCTCGCCAAGCACCTCGTAGTCGCCCCATGCCCTTACGTGCACGAGCATGGTGTGCCCGCCCGAAACAAGCGTAAAGATAAACGGCGGCTTGAGGTCGGGCTGCGCCAACAGGTTGGCAAACAGGTGACCCTCCAGATGATTGACGCACACCAGCGGTTTGCCGGCAGCATACGCAAAGCCCTTGGCAAAGGCGACACCCACCACCAAGGCACCCACCAGACCCGGACCTTGCGTCACGCCCACGGCGGCAAGCTCACTTGGTGCAATGGCTCCGCCCGTAAGGCCCAGCGACGCTGCGGCGTCCTCGAGTGCCGCGTCCACGACGCTCACGATGACCTCAACGTGCTTGCGCGAGGCGATCTCGGGTACCACGCCGCCAAAGCGGGCATGAAAATCAATCTGCGTCGACACCTGGTTGGCCAGCATCTTGCCGTCCGCATCGATAATCGCCACGGCCGTCTCGTCGCAGGAACTCTCGATGGCAAGCACCAGGCGGCGGCGCTCGATTTCGGCACGCTCCTCAGCGGTGCGTTCGGGCGCGGGCAGCGGCCATACACGCTGTTCGGCAGCCGTCGGCTCGGGCGAGGCATTGTCGAGAGGAAGCACCAGGGGCAGCGGCGCCGTCATGACGATGGCATCCTTGCCGGCACCGTAATAGCCACGGCGACGACCGGCCTCGGTAAAGCCCAGAGCGGCATAGAGTGCAATTGCGGCCTCGTTGCCGTCCTCAACCTCAAGCGAAGCCGTGGTGCAGCCGAGCATCTGCGCGTCATAGCTCACGTGCGACAGAAGCTTGCGGGCGATACCCTCACGGCGATGAGTCGGATCGACGGCAACGTCCATAATCTGCACGTCTCCGTCGACGACCATGCCGCCGGCAAGACCCAGCAGCTGACCGTCGTCGTGCGCCACCCACCAGCTACGCGGAGCGGCAACGTCCTCGCCCAGCTCGGACAGGAACATGCCCGGCGTCCACGCCTCGTGTCCGGCGCCTTCAAAGCAGGCGGCCTCCAGTGCGCTCGCGCCCTCGGCATCCGCCGCGCCCATGGGGCGGAATTGCAGATGACGTCCGGCAAGCT
Source organism: uncultured Collinsella sp. (assembly GCA_938014285.1). Taxonomy (GTDB): domain Bacteria; phylum Actinomycetota; class Coriobacteriia; order Coriobacteriales; family Coriobacteriaceae; genus Collinsella. Next base: position 4,127 of record CALLRY010000155.1, read on the forward strand.
CGTCGGCAACACCTGTCACCTCACTCTGCGCGCTCTCGGCAAGGCCCAGACGCTTGCGCTCGTTTTCCTCGGCGTCCGAAAGGCGCGTATAGATCGGCAAGACGCGAGCCGGATCGCCATCGCCTGCGGCGTGCGCCATCAGCAGGCCCTCGCCCGAGGGCCACCACAGGTCTCGCTCCACGCAGCGGGCGGTCTCGTCCTCACCCAGCAGCTTGCCATAGCGCACGAGACCATCACCGGTCAGCTGAACCTGGTCCCAGTCCGCTGCTTGGCGCCACTCATCGAGCGCCACGGCGGCCTTGACCACGTGTTCGCGCTCAAATTGACGCTCGGGACCCTCATCAACCAGCATATACAGCGCCGGATATACCTCACCGCGCATAGCATCGGCCAAGATACCAAGCTTGCCGCGCACGCCGGCCTTCCATGCCGTCCAGGCGCAAGCATCGAGCGTCGACACGCCCAGCAACGGCACATTGGCACCGTGCGCCAGACCCTTTGCGGTGGAGATGCCGATACGCACGCCCGTAAACGAGCCGGGACCGCGACCGACCACATAACAGCCGACATCGCTGCGATCCAGACCGGCTTGAGCCAGCACGCCATCAACGGTATTCACGAGCTCAACGTTGGCGTGACGGCGACACATGTGGTCGCCACTCACGAGCTTCGTCTCGCCCGTCTGCCCATCAATCCAGCTTGCCGCGCAGGCAAGCATGTCGGTCGATGTGTCGAGCGCCACCACCAGCGCGTTGTCGTTATGCAAGCTCATCTTGTACAGCCTTATCTATCAAATGGGAAAGCTCAATCGCGCGTTCGCCGTGTGCCTCGAGCGTTATCGTTCGCACGTCGCTGTCGTCCTCATCGCGCTTAAGCGTCACCGAAAGATACTCATCTGTCAGTTCATCCTGAAACTGCTCGCCCCATTCCAGCAGGCAAACACCCTCATAGCCCAGCACGTCAAAAATGCCCGTATCCTCAAGCTCGTAGGCATGCTCCAGGCGGTACAGATCAAAATGGAACAGCGGAATACGCCCTTGGTCATGAACGGCCATGAGTGCGAACGTAGGGCTTGTGACCATATGCTCATCGCCCAGAGCGCGCGAAACGCCCTTGGTAAAGTGGGTTTTGCCCACCCCGAGGCCGCCGGTCAAGATCAGCACATCGCCATCTTCTAGACACGGTGCGACCAGCTCGCCAAAATGCTCCGTATCGGCAGTACGGGCCGTTCTATAGGTACCTACCCCCAGGCGCTCCAGGGACATATACGCTCCTTATTATTCCGAGGCGGTCTCCGGCGCGGGGTGCCGCTCCAGATAGTCGCCCAGCATCTTAAAGTCTTCCTCCAGCAACTCCTGCCACGCCGGATTGCGCAGCGCCGCCGCAGGATGAAACGTCGGCATCACCACAAAGTGGCCCATCTGATGGAACCTGCCGCGCAGCTTGGTAATGCCAATCTCGGTCTTGAGCACAAAGTGCGTTGCGGGGTTACCGAGCGTCACGATGATATCGGGCCAGATGCTTCGAATCTGCTCGCGCAAAAAAGGTGAGCAAGCCAGCACTTCCTCGGGACGCGGATTGCGGTTTCCCGGCGGGCGACACTTAAGCACGTTGGCGATATAGACGTCCTCGCGCTTAAGACCTGCCAGGGACAAAATGCCGTTGAGGTCCTCGCCTGCCGCCCCCACAAAGGGTTCGCCCTGCAAATCCTCGTTGCGACCCGGTGCTTCACCAATAAACATGACGCGAGCGTGGGGGTTTCCCACGCCAAACACGATGTTATGGCGCGACTGATAGAGCTGGCAGAGATGGCAGTCGCCTAAAACAGCCTCAATCTCCTCGAGTGCGACCTCACGTGGCGCCTGATGGGTATGGCCGGGGATGTGCATGACGCCCATAGCGGCTCCTACACGTAGACCTTGTCGAGACGCATGCCAAAGCCGCAGGCGACCTCGTAGTTAATCGTTCCGCGCAGTCGGGCCATCTCGTCCATAGTGATCTCGGCATCGCCATCGCGGCCGACAATAATCATCTCGTCACCATACTCGGCCTCGGGAATCTCGTGTGCCGGGTTGGACTGAATGGCGACCATAAACTGATCCATGCAGATATTGCCAACCTGACGCACGCGCTCGCCGCGATACAGCACATCCATACGATTGGAAAGCGTACGCGATAGGCCGTCGGCATAACCGATCGGCAGCGTGCAGATCTGAACGCGCGTACGCGGTACGCGGTAGGTAAAACCGTAGCCCACGCCCTCGCCCATCGCAGGGTGCGCCACGCGCGTCACGCGCGCATGAACGCTCATAACGGGATCGAGCTGCATCACACGGCTACTCAGCTCGCACGGCTGCATGCCATACAAGCCAACGCCGGCGCGAATCATATCAAAATGCATCGAGGGGTCGAGCATCGAGGACGGCGTGTTGGCGCAATGCACGATACCGCACTCAAAACCCGCATCCTTAATGGCCTGAACGGCCTCGGTAAAGCGCTGGCACTGCAGCTTGTAGTCCCAGCCCGAAGGTTCATCGGCCGTGGCGAAGTGCGTAAATACGCCGTCGCACTGAATACCGCGATGGAAATCAATACCGCGGACAAAGTCGAGCACCTGCGTGTAATGTACGCCGATGCGGTTCATGCCCGTCTCGATGGCGAGATGATACTTGCCCACCTTGCCCGCCGCGACGGCACATTCGCCATACGCAAGAGCAAAGTCGGACGTATAGACCGAGGGCATGATATCGAACTCGAGCAACGTCGGAATGGCCTCGATAGGCGGCTCGCTTAGGATAAGGACGGGTTTCGTAATCCCGCCCTGTCGGAGCTCAACGCCCTCGTTAACCGTCGCCACGGCAAACATGTCGGCGCCGGCCGAATACATAATCTTGGCGCACTCAACAGCTCCATGACCATAAGCGTCGGCTTTAACCACGCAGCACAGGCGCTGACGCGGATTCAGCAAATTCTTATAGGCCCTCGTGTTGCGGCGAAGCGCCCCGCGGTCGATCTCGACCCAGGACCAACGCGTCAAATCGGCTTTATTCATAATTAGTCATCCGACCCTTCGTCCGTGATTCCCAGATCATCGAGCGCATCCTTTGCCGCCAACTCCATGGCGGGACCGATCAAGTCGATAAGATCGGTCGCGATAACGCTCTTCTCACCATACTCCGTCGCCGCGGCAAAACCGGCGTAGCTGTGAAGTGCGACGGCGTACGAATACAGCAACTCCCAACGATCCATCTCATCGCGCATGGTGGCAAGCGTGCCGGCCAAAATACCCGCGAGAACATCACCCGAACCGGCAGTTGCTAGAGAAGCCGGACCCGAGAGCGGCAGCAACACACGCTCAACGCCACAGATAGCCGTCGTCGGCCCCTTGGCAATGACCACCAGATTGTCGGAGCCTGCAGCCCAGACAACCTTCTGCGCGGCCGCAATCGCGGTACCAAGGTCGTTCACCTCGTCACCGGCAACCAGACGCGAAAGCTCACGATAGTGCGGCGTCATAACCAACGGCTGCTCGCGACGATACATCTCGGGATTACTATCAATACCGTCAATGGCAATCTTAGCAAGGCAGTTGAGTGCATCGGCGTCCAAAATAAGCGGCACATCAAGCTCGAGCAAGCCCGAAACCACCTGCATAGCGCCGGCAGATGTCGTCATACCGGGACCGCACAGTACGCAGCTGTACTTCTTTGCAATCTCGCACACCGTCATGCGCGCAGCGGCGCCAAAGGAGCCGCGGGAATCAGACGGAATAGCAAAGACGGGAATCGAAGGAAGTGCCATGCGAATAAGATTGGCGCAGGCGTCAGGAGCCGCGACTGCCACGTAACCAGCACCCGCGCGAGCTGCAGACTTGGCCGCCATAATGGCAGCACCAGGATATTGCGCAGATCCGGCGACAATAAGCACAGAGCCACGGGAATACTTATCGATATTCGTAGGTAGTGGAGCAAAGTAATCAACTAAGTCACCGGGCTCGACAATCTCGGCGGCGTGGTCGACATCATCGATGACCTCGTCAAGACGGTCGTAAAGATTGCCGCAGATCAAATCGCCAGCATACTCAGGGCCATCGGCGCTATACAAACCAATCTTGGGCGCAATCATCGTCACCGTATGCTCGGCACGAATGCAGTCGTCATCAACAACGCCCGTCTCGGCATTCAGGCCCGAGGGGACATCAATGGATACGACACAGTCGGCGCATTCATTGACCGTAGGAATCCAGATGGAGAACGGCGCACGCAGATTCCCGTGAAAACCGGTACCAAAAATGGCATCGACAACAACATCGGCCTTATCGATCAAAACCTCGAGTTCATCACGCGAGGGGCCGACGCAAACGTGCACATCGCGGCCGGCAGTACGACGAGCAACATGACGTGCCAGAGCAGCAGGAATCTCATCCGGTTCAACCGGAGAAACGATATCCACGTCCACACCCTTATGGCTCAGGATATCGGCGGCAACCCAACCGTCGCCGCCATTATTACCAAAACCGACCAGAACGAGAACCCGATCGGGATTGAGCTTCAAGACCTCGTTGGCGGCAAACTCACCCGCTAGCTCCATAAGCTCGGCCTTCGAAGTCCCTTCGCGTTCGATGATATCCTCGAGACGAACGACTTCTTCGGTACTCAAAACCGGTTTCATCTATGCTCCTAGCGTATCTTGCGAAGCATCGCCCAGGTGCTCCGTCAATGCTGAATTCTGCAGCTGCTCAAGCTCATCTAAAACAGAGCGAGCCTCTTTAAATGTCTGCGCAACGCGTTTCTTGGTGCTCACCTTTTCATCTTTTGGCTTAGGCCGAGCATCTTCGGTAATCGCGATGGCATTCGCAACGGCCAAGTCTCCTGTAAGCGTAATGGAAAGAGCGACCTCAACAACACCAAGCTCATGAGCGATCTCGAGTGCACGGCCCGAAAGCAGCGCCTTCGGTTTGCCGAGTTTATCACGCGTTACCGAAACATCCTTGCGACCAACGCCTTGACTAAAACCCGTGCCGAGAGCTTTAAGCACCGCCTCGCGCGAAGCAAAGCGGCTCGCATAGTGAGCAGCGGGACGCGATGATGCATCGCAATACGCACGCTCATCTTCGGTAAACACACGCCGAGCAAACGACGGCGTCTTTTCAAGAATTGATTTCATGCGGGAAATCTCGACGATATCAACGCCGATACCAGCTTCAGCCATGTTCACCTCCATATCGCACAGACTAAGTTATTGTAGCCCGTTCACAGAAGATGCGACAAACGAGGGTTATAAAACACAGCTACTATGTGAGACAAAAGCCCGTAAACGCAAAAAAGGGGGAGGCCGCGAGGCCTCCCCCTTCTCAGTTCAAGCGTACGG
>CALLRY010000156.1:0-2009 GCA_938014285.1 uncultured Collinsella sp.
TGACTTCGATAATCTCGACAGAAGAAACCATGCCGATCTTGACGGCGCTGGGGCGGATATCGTCAAAAACGGCGTCAATTTGCGCGGCTACGATATCTGGCGAGATATCCTGCACGGCGGTAACGCCCAGGGTGTTTTGCGCTGTGATGGCGGTGATGGCCGTCTCGGCATACAGGCGGTGCGCCGTGATGGTCTTGATGTCGGCCTGAATGCCGGCGCCACCGCTGGAATCGGATCCTGCGATGGATAGAACGGCAGGTACCTTACTGCGATCCATGTTCGCTCCCTTGTTCGGTCGGAATCAAATGGGTCTTTAAGCCAGCATTATAAAGATGCCCGGGCCGACTCTATGCCGAACCCGGGCGGGCGATGCAATCTCTACGCAAGTGTAAGTAAATGTTCACAAGTCAACAATTGACAGGCACCAGCTCGCCGCCAGAAGCGGCCGCGGCGACAGGGTTAGTCCTCCATGCCGAGGTCGATCGTGGTGCCCTCGAAGATCTTGTTGACGGTGCGGACGGCGCACATCTTGCCACACATGGTGCAAGTGCCCTCGGTGGCGGCGGGGGACTCCTCGTAGCGCTTCTTGCCCGTAACCGGGTCGAGCGCGCACTTCCACATGGCGTCCCAGTCGAGCTTGCGGCGTGCCTGGCCCATCTTGTCGTCCATGTCGCGGGCGTGGGGCACCTTTTTGGCGATGTCGGCGGCGTGTGCGGCAATCTTGGTGGCCATGAGGCCGTCGAGCACGTCCTGGGCGTTGGGCAGGCACAAGTGCTCGGCCGGCGTCACGTAGCACAGGAAGTCGGCGCCGGAGCTGGCGGAGATAGCGCCGCCGATGGCAGCGGTGATGTGGTCGTAGCCCACGCCGATATCGGTCACCAGCGGCCCGAGCACATAGAACGGGGCGTTGTGGCACAGGCGCTTCTGCAGTTTCATGTTGGCGGCGATCTCGTCGAGCGCCATGTGGCCCGGACCCTCGACCATAACCTGGACGCCGGCGGCCCATGCGCGCTTGCACAGCTTGCCCAGCTCGATCATCTCGGCGGTCTCGGTGGCGTCGTTGGAGTCGTAGAGGCAGCCCGGGCGACAGGAGTCGCCGAGCGAAATCGTCACGTCGTACTCGTGGCAGATTTCGAGCAGCTCGTCGTAGAACTCATAGAATGGGTTCTCGTTACCGGTGACCTCCATCCAGCCAAACAGCAGTGAGCCGCCACGGCTCACGATGTTCATCAGGCGGCCGGTCTCCTTAAAGGTCTTGGTGACCGACTTGTTTATGCCGCAGTGGATGGTCATAAAGTCCACGCCGTCCTCGGCATGCGCGCGCACGACTTCGAACAGGTCGTCCTTGGTGAGCTTGACCAGCGGCTTTTCCATGTAGCCGATGGCGTCGTACATGGGGACGGTGCCTACCATGAGCGGCGTCTCGTCGATGAGCTGCTGGCGGAACTGACGTGTCTTGCCCGAGTTGGAGAGGTCCATGATGGCGTCGGCGCCAAAGTCCTCGGCGATCTTGACCTTCTTCCATTCCTCGGCGGCATCGGCCTTGTCGCCCGAGATGCCCAGGTTCACGTTGACCTTGGTGGACAGGCCCTCACCGACGCCAAAGGCGCGCATGCCCTTTTTGATGTGCACGATGTTGGCGGGAATGGCGATGCGGCCGTCGGCCACGCGCTCGCGGATGTACTCGGGGTCGCGATGCTCGCGCTCGGCGACCTCCTTCATCTGCGGTGTGATCTGCCCGGCGCGGGCAAAGTCGATTTGCGTGACGAGCTTGGGCTCGGTCTGTGTGCTCATTGGCATGGCTCCCTTCGTTGGCATTACCCATATCAGGTTTGCGGGTCAGGGCGGGCGCGCCCAATCTCAGCCTGCCGTCTTGCCCTGCAAGCCCCCCGTTTATGTAATGGGCTCAAGTATAGCTCGAATGGGTACGATTGGCCTAACGAGCGTGCCTGTGAGGAGGCGAACATGGAAGACAAGCATCTATATCGAGAGACGCAATGGGATGTATC
>CALLRY010000157.1:0-1626 GCA_938014285.1 uncultured Collinsella sp.
GTGATCGGGGCGCCGGGGTTCAGGATGCCGTACTCGTGCTGGCCATCGTTGACGTAGGTGTTAATGCGCGTGATACCGTCGGTCCAGACCGGGCGGCAGAGGCAACCCAGGTTCATGACCTCCTCGACGATGAACTTGCCCGTGAAGCCAGCGAAGAAGCCGAGCGCGACGGTGTCGACGCCCATCTTCTTAAAGGCGAAGGACACGTCGAGGCCCTTGCCGTTAGCCGTGTAGCTGGCCGAACCGGTGCGGACGTTCTCGTCGGGCTCGAGCGGAGAGCTCGAAACCGTCATGTCGACAGCCGGGTTAGCGGTTAGCGTGTAGAACATTTACAGTACCCCCTGTATATGTGAGGGCCGCGTGGCCGGTCCATTCCAACCACGCGGTTACCTCTGATACCAAATTAGCGAGCTGCGGACTCGAGCAGTGCCTTGACCTCGGCGGCGGTGTTGCAGGCGAGCGCCTTCTCGGCGAGCTCGTCGCACTCGGCCTTGGTCCACTGGCTGATGGTCTTACGGGCGCGCAGGATCGACGGAGCACTCATCGAGAACTCCTCCAGGCCCCAGCTGATCAGCAGCGGCTCGAGCAGCGGATCGGCAGCGGCCTCGCCGCACATACCGACCATGATGCCGGCCTTCACGCCGCTCTCGATGATGTTCTTGAGCGAGCGGAGCACGGCGGGATAGTAAACCTGGTACAGGTTGGAGATGGTGTCGTTGCCACGGTCGGCGCACATGGTGTAGCCGATCAGGTCGTTGGTGCCGATGGAGAAGAAGTCGGCGACCTCGGCAAGACGGTCTGCGAGCAGCGAAGCGGCAGGACCATGATGCCGACCTCGATGTTCTCGTTGAACTTGCGCCCCTCTTCGGTCAGCTCGGCCTTGCACTGCTCGACGAGCTCCTTGACAGCCAAGACCTCCTCGACGCAGGTGACGAGCGGGATCATGATCTTGACGTCACCGAAGGCGCTAGCGCGCAGCAGAGCGCGGAGCTGGACCTTGTACTGGTCGGGATTGGCCAAGCAGTAACGCACGGCGCGGAAGCCCATGAAGGGGTTGTCTTCCTTGACCATATGCAGATACGGAATCTCCTTGTCGCCACCCACATCGAGCGTGCGGATGATGACCGGAGCACCCTTGAGCGCGCTGGCGACCTTACGGTAGGCGTTGAACTGCTCCTCCTCGGAAGGAAGCTCAGCAGAGTCCATGAACAGGAACTCGGAGCGGAACAGACCGATAGCCTCGGCGTCGTGATCGAGCGCGTTGGGCACGTCATCGGGGTTACCGATGTTGCAGGCGATGATCTTCTTGATACCATCAGCAGTCACGGACGGCTTGCCACGGAAGGCCTCGAGGGCTGCCTTCTCGGCAGCGAAGGCCTCGGCCTTGGCGGTGTAGGCAGCGAGCGTCTCCTCGTCGGGATCGGCCTCGACGATACCCTTGCCGCCGTCGACGACAACGGTCATGCCGTTGCGCAGTGCGGTGCAGCTGTTGGAGACCGAAAGGACAGCCGGGATCTCGAGGGCGCGCGCAATGATCGCGGAGTGCGACGTGCGGCCACCGGTCTCGGTGACGATACCGGCAACGTGGGCCTTATCGATCGTGGCGGTCATGGACGGCGTGAGGTC
>CALLRY010000158.1:0-7611 GCA_938014285.1 uncultured Collinsella sp.
TTAAGTCCCGGCCCCACCGTGAGCACGCGCCCCGTGCAGGTACGGGAAAGTGCCGCCTTCCACGGGCGCTCGAGCGCCGGGACCACGCAGCTCAGCACAGCAGCCGTGGACACAAGCGCGCCCGGCATGCCCGCATCGGCCGCCAGTGCGGCCATGACCTGCACGAGACGCATGCGCGCCTCGTCTGCCGTGATGCTCGACGGCGTGGTGATCTCGCACGTCGCAAGCGGACATTCCTGCGCCGCGGCCGAATCCTCTGCAAACAGGCCAAAGCGAATGAACGTGTTGCCCACGTCGACCGTCAATATATATGCGCACCCATTAAGCATCGTCGGCGCTCCTTTCGTCTGCCCAGCAGTATATCGCCTACCTAAACCAGTCATCCCAAAATGACTAGCTTGCGGCTATACTGGTGCGCGGTCGTTTGCGAGCTCACGCGGCGGCCCTTGGTAACCCGACTTCCCGCGCCGTATCCGTAACGGCGCTCCCGGGGGAAGCGGATATACGCAAAGGAGTTTTATATGAGCAATCCCTCGAACCGCGCTTCGATGCGCGGGCAACTCACGCTGCGCGGCGTCGTCATCGGCGTCCTTGGCTGCGTGATCATCACGGCAAGCTCGGCCTACACCGCCCTCAAGATGGGCGCCCTCCCCTGGCCGATCATTTTCGCTGCCGTCATTTCGCTGTTCTTCCTGAAGCTCATGGGCAACGCCAGCCTCAACGAGGCCAACGTCACCCACACCATCATGTCCGCAGGCGCCATGGTCGCTGGCGGTCTGGCGTTTACCATCCCGGGCGCCTGGATGCTGGGCTATGCCGACCAGATCAGTTGGCTCGACATGTTTATCGTGGCACTCGCCGGCACTATCCTAGGCCTGCTGGCCACGGCACTCATCCACCGTCACTTTATCGTGGACGCCGCGCTTGAGTTCCCCACCGGCAACGCCGCAGCTCAGACCCTGCGCGCGACCGAGGCCGGCGGCAAGACCGGCAAGCAGCTCTTTGGCTCCATGGCCATCGCCGGCATCTACAGCGTGCTGCGCGACGCTCTGGGCATTGTGCCCAGCATGCTGTGCACGCTCAATATCCCCGGCGTGACCTTTGCCATCTACAACTCGCCCATGTTGCTGTCCATCGGCTTTTTGGTGGGCTTCGCCCCCGTCGCGTTCTGGTTTGCCGGCGCGCTGCTGGGCAATTTTGGCATCATCGTCGGCGGCACCGCTGCCGGTCTGTTTGACGTTATGACCGCACAGGGCATCGTCAAGTCCCTGGGTATGGGCCTCATGATGGGCTTTGGCGTCGCCGTCGTCCTCAAGGACATCCTTCCGCAGGTCGCCGGTATCGTCCGCGGCCTCGCCGCCGACAGCTCCACCGACACCGACGAGCAGTCGCTCATCTCGGGCTCCCTTAAACTCGACGCCGGTATCATCGGCCTGGGCGCTGCCGCCATCGCCGTGATCATCGCCATCGTGCTCGACCTTGGCCCCGTTCCGGCCGTCATCGTCACGCTGTTCACCTTTGTCACCACCATCATGAGCGCGCAGAGCTGCGGCCAGACGGGCATCGACCCCATGGAGATCTTCGGCCTCATCGTCATGCTCATCGTTGCCGCCTTCGCGCAGCTCGCTCAGGTCAAGCTGTTCTTTATCGCCGGCATCGTGGCCGTGGCGTGCGGCCTTGCGGGCGACGTCATGAACGACTTCAAGGCCGGCGCCGTGCTGGGCACCAACCCGCGCGCGCAGTGGGTCGGCCAGGCCATTGGCGGCATCGTGGGCGCCCTGGTCGCCGCCGCCGTCATGGTCGCGCTCGTCACCGCCTATGGTCCGGACGCCTTTGGCCCCGACAAGAGTTTTGTGGCCGCACAGGCAAGCGTGGTCGCCACCATGGTCTCGGGCATCCCGAGCGTGCCGTGGTTTGCGGGCGGCTTTATCGCCGGCATCGTCATGTACTGGCTCGGCATTCCGGCCATGATGATCGGCCTGGGCGTGTACCTGCCGTTCTACATGTCGCTCACGGCCTTCCTGGGCTCCTGCGTCAAGCTCGCCTACGACAAGTGGGCAGCCCACCGCGATGCCAACGCCGGTCTTTCGGACGAGGAGAAGGCCGCCAAGGATGCCGCCTTCCAGGAGCAGGGCCTGGTCGTTGCCAGCGGTCTGCTGGGCGGCGAGTCCATCGTCGGCGTTATCCTGGCGTTTGTCTCTGTTGGCTTGAGCCTGCTGGGCTAAACCCAACAACAACGCACCCGTGCAGAGCGCGGGGTCGGAATCAAACCGGCCCCGCGCTTTTTTGTATCTGCCGAAACCCTCAGCAGTACTCGCATGTGGCGTGTCTTCCTTTGCCTGCTCGCCTAAGTTCCATGTCAAGATGACCGCCCCGCCCGTCACGGTGTAGAGTACATGCTGCGAACGCACCCGCGTTCCTACGGCAATACGAGGTGGACATGGAACTCGATAAACAACAGCTCAAGCGACTGCGCGAGCGCCATCATCGGCGCCATGGCATCCGCCCCGCCCACAGCGAGGCCATGGAGAACGCAAGCCGCTTTCTAAAGCGGGCATTCAACATTCGCGAGGGACGCGCGCCCTATCACGTGATTCGCAAGCGCTTTGTAAACGGGGCGCGCCTGACTGGCTCACACTTATGCATCTTGATCATTGCCATGTTGATCGCGAGCATCGGCCTCGATATCGGCTCGGATATCGCCATTGTAGGCGCCATGCTCATCTGCCCGCTCATGGGCTCGGTCCTTGCCATGGCATACGGCATCGCCACGCTCGACCGCGAGATCACCCTTGAGGCCGTCGCCGGCCTCGCGCTGCAGATGGTCTTTTGCCTGGTCACGTCCACGTTGTACTTTAAGCTCTCGCCCCTTGGCACCACCACGGCCGCCATCATCGACAATTCGACACCGACTGTGTGGGACCTTGCCGTCGCACTTGCGGGCGGCTTTGCGGGTGGCCTGGGCAACTCGCGCGACCAGGAACCCGCCACGCTCATCGCCGGCGTGGCCGTGGCGACCGCGCTCATGCCGCCCCTGTGTGCGGCGGGCTATGGCATCGCCATCGCAAGCGGGTCACTGTTTCTCTCGGCGCTTTATGAGTTTGGCATCAACGTGGTCTTTATCGCACTGGCCGCCGAAGCCGTGCTGCTTCTATTGCGCGTGCCGCTCAAGCGCGACCTCAACGGCGACGGCATTGTGACTGCCGAGGAAGATGCCGAGGTCGACGAGCTATCACGCAAGGTGCGCCGCCGCATCATTGTGGGCACGGTAGTCTTTGCCATCCCCTGCATCGTTATGACGGCGGGGTCTATTGGCTCGACGCAGGCCGGCGTGCAGGACGGCTACGGCGTCACCGAAACCACGCGCGAGCTTGCGGCGGTGCTGCCAGGCTTTAAGGACTACACCGTCGCCGTCGAGACCTCGGCTACCGAAGGCGAGGAGGAGGGCATCGTCGAGCGCGAGATTGTCGCCCATGTGACGACAAGCGAGGCGCTCGGGGCACACGACCGCCACGTCGCTCGCAAGCTCATCGACCTCAATGTGCCCGAGCTCGATCGCGTGGAATTTGACGTGAAGTGATGCAGAGCGCGGCCCTACAGGTCGTACTTGTACACGCGGTAGATGTACTTCTCGGCTTCCATCTCGTAGGTGGTGATGGCCAGACCGTACCGGTCGTACTCGGTGAAGGTCTTGGCCTGGCCCGATGCCACGAGCATGCTATTTGAATCGCCAACGCGCTGCGCGCTGCTGACGTAGCCCGAGAACGGCACCGCGATCTGGTCCACAAGCTCGTAGGTGCGTGCGGTCTCGTCCACCGTAAAGATGCGCCCAAACGAATGCGTGCCCTTGTTGTAGTCGGTCACCACCGCGGCGCCCAGCTGACCCCAGTCAAACTTGGGATAGCTTTCGGCCGCACCAAAGTTGTTGTCGTACAGCAGCACCTGGTAGCGACCAGTCGTTGCCGTGTCAAAACTCGGCAGATACGTCACGCTGTGCTGACCCGCGTTGAGCGAAAAATCGCCCTGGGCCTGCAGCAGCTTGCCCTCAAAGCCCGAACCGGCCCATTACCACTCATTTCTATTTCTGGGTCCATCTTCTCACTGTTGGCGGCCGAAAATGATCCGTTTTCCTCCGTCCCCGAGGGATCATTTTTTAGTACTTGAAGAAGCCCTCGCCCGAGCTTTCGCCCAGCTTGCCTTCGTCGAGCATCTGCTTGAGGACGGATGCCATGGCCTTAAAGTTGTAGGGCATCATCATCTTTTTGAGCAACGGGCTCACCAGGCCCGGCACCTTCTGGTACTGCATAACGATGTTGTAAGCCGTCTGAATGCCCACCGTGTCGAACACGCGGAACGGACCTTTGGGTGCGCCGGTGCCGCGCGTCCATGCGAGGTCGATGCTCTTGGGGTCACTCACGCCCGAGACATACAGGTCGAGGCCCGAAAGCAGCCATGGCACCAGCATGGAATTGAGCAGGTAGCCGTTCTTTTCCTTGTTGACGGGCAGGGCAAGCATGCGAATGTCGTTAGCGAAGTCGACGAGCTCGTCGAAGTAGCGCTTGTCGGTTTGGTCCTGCGCCATGACCTCGGTCATGTTGTTCTTCCAGATGGAGTTGGCAAAGTGCAGCGACAGGTACTTCTCGGGGCGGCCGGTGTACTTGGCAAAGGTGCTCGGCAGCAGCGTAGAGGAGTTCGTTACGACGACGGTCTTTTGCGGGAGAACCGGGGCAAGCTTCTTGTAGAAGTCGATCTTTGCCTGGGTGTCCTCGGCCATGGACTCGATGACCAGGTCGGCGTCGGCCACTGCCTTGGCAAGATCGAGCTCCAGCTTGAGCGTGGAGTAGGCACGCTCGACGGCGGCGAGTGCCGCCTCCTTGTCGAAGGGCTTGCCGCTATCGGCGATACCGGCGCACCACTCGCCCGTGCCGTCCGCCATGCCCTCGATAGCAGCGATGTACTCCTCGCGCACATGATCGATCTTGGGCTGGGTACGGCCGATGCTGCCCTCGCTGCGCAGCCAAATCGTTACATCAAAGCCGCAGTAGGCTGCCTGAAAGGCAATCTGGCTTCCCAGCACGCCGCCGCCGGCAACGCAAACGGTCTTGTAGCTCATAGGAACAGTCCTCTCTTACGTAATTCCATAGATGTGTATTTATTCAACCGTAAGGGGACAGCACGCTGGGGGTGGGTTCTATAAACGGACGGTAATTTGCGGCGAACGGCTACACCTGTTCATTAACTCTCGATTTTGAGGGCATTTTTTGGCGCTGCTGAACCGCTGTTTTCGGAAGTGCGGGGAAAAATCGGGTTTCGCCGACCAGACCGGCTTTTTTTACAACAAAACCGCAGGTCGCGAGAGTCTAAAAAGGCGGTGTGCTCGGGAGGTTCGCGTTTTTCCCCGCACTTCCGAAATTCGAGTGCACAGAAGGCTGCGACAAAACGATTTGCGCAACATATGTCCAGCAAAAACGGGTGGTAGCCGGTACGGCTACCACCCGTTTGCCTCATATCTAGCCCAAAGCAGGCCAGTTACTTCTTAATGCTGCGTCCCAGGCGCTCAGCGACCGACGCCACGGCACTCTCGTCGACCGAGCCGCAGCTCACACAGCCGTCATGAGCACGCATCTGGCCGGTAACCTCGTCCATCGCGAGCGGCGCCACCTTCTCGAGCTTAAAGCCCTTACCGGCGCGCATGTTTTCCTTGGCCACGCTGATCATGAGCTTAATGCGGTTGAGCTGGTTGACCTCGGATGCACCGGGGTCGTAGTCCACCGCAACGATGTTGCTCTCGGGGTGCTGACGGCGCAGTTCCTTGATCACGGCCTTACCCACCACGTGGTTGGGCAGGCACGCGAAGGGCTGCGTGCAGATAATGTTGGGTGCACCATGGTCAATCAGGTCGAGCATCTCGGCCGTGAGCAGCCAGCCTTCGCCCATGTTGTTGCACACCGAGAGCACCGTGCGAGCCTTGTCGGCCATAGTGCCGATGCGCTCGGGCGCCTCAAAGCGGCGGGACTTTTCGAGCATCTCCTCCACCGGCGTACGCATCCAGTCCACCAGCTTGATGAGCGCCTGCATACCAGCGCGCGTGGTAGCAGAGCTTCCCAGCTCGTCCTTCTGTAGCTCGGCGTTGCTCATGGAGTACAGGAAGAAGTCGAGCAGGCCCGGCACCACAGCCTCGCAGCCCTCACGCTCAATGACATCGACCACGTGGTTGTTGGCCGTGGGATGGAACTTGACCAGAATCTCGCCGACCACGCCCACGCGCGGCTTGGCGCCCTCGCCCACAAGCGGCATGGTGTCGAACGCGCGGATGGCCTCGCGGCACAGCTTGGTGTAGTTGTGGCGGTTAAACTTGGGCGCCAGCTTGCGGGCGCGCGCCATGTACTCCTCGTAGAGCGCATTGGCGGCACCGGGCGTGGCCTCGTACGGGCGGCAGCGATAGAGCATCTGCATCATCACGTCGCCAAAGAGCACCGCGTAGACTGCCTGCTTAAGCAGCGCCGGCGTAATCTTAAAGCCGGGGTTGTCCTCGCCGAGCGCCACGGCCGAAAGCGAGATCACCGGGATCTCGGGGTGGCCGCTCTCGCGCAGGGCCTTGCGGATGAGTGCGATGTAGTTGGTGGCACGGCAGCCGCCGCCGGTCTGGCTGATAACCACGGCCGTCTTGGACAGGTCGTACCGACCGCTCTCGATGGCCTCCATAATCTGGCCCGTCACCAGGATCGACGGATAGCAAATGTCATTGTTCACGTAGCGCAGGCCAGCCTCGACGGCATCGTGGTCGGTCGAGGGCAGCAGCTCCAAGTTGTAGCCGGCACCGCGGAACACCTCTTTGACCAGGTCAAAGTGGATCGGCGCCATCTGCGGGCACAGGATGGTGTAGCCCTCCTCGCGCATCTGCTCGGTAAAGGGCACCTTGGGCCACGCGGTCGAAGCACTCTCACGCTGCGCCTCGAACGTGTACTTGCGGCTCGCGAACGCGGGGGCATCCGTGGAGGGCGCCACCGGCGGCCTCGCCCGCGGCCGTGGCATCGGCCAGGCGCTCGGCCTCCTGGTCCTTGAGCGCTGCCATGAGCGAGCGGATGCGGATGCGCGCGGCACCCAGGTTAGACACCTCGTCGATCTTAAGCACGGTGTAGATCTTGCCGCTGGCTTCCAGAATCTCCTGCACCTGATCGGTGGTCAGAGCGTCCAGGCCGCAGCCGAAGGAATTGAGCTGGATCAGGTCCAGGTCGTTGCGCATCGTCACAAAACGGGCGACGGCGTACAGGCGGCTGTGGTACATCCACTGGTCGACGACGCGAATCGGACGCTCGGGCTTTACCAGATGCGCAAGCGAATCCTCGGTAAAGACCGCAAAGCCAAAGCTCGAGATAAGTTCGGGCAGGGCGTGGTTGATCTCGGGGTCGTTATGGTAGGGACGACCGGCGAGCACGATGCCGTGACCGCCATGGTCCTCGACCCACTTAAGAGCCTCCTCGCCCATGGTCTGGATATCCTCGTGGAAACGCGCATCGGCCTCAAAAGCAGCGTTGACGGCGGCATCGACCTCGGAGCGCGTGATCTTGGGACCGCGCACGCGACCGCGACCGGCTTGCGCATCGGCCA
>CALLRY010000159.1:0-1431 GCA_938014285.1 uncultured Collinsella sp.
CCCGTCTGCTTGGAGCCAAAGCCGCCGCCGATGCGCGGCTTAATGACCTGCACCTGCGATTGCGGAATGTCGAGCGACTGCGCGACCATGCGGCGCACGTGGAAGGGCACCTGTGTAGAGGTGGTCACCGAGATGCGGCCGAACGCGTCGGTCGTCGCGAAGGCGCGGAAGGTCTCCATGGGCGCGGTCTGCGTGGCCTGGCTGGTGTAGGTGCGCTCAAAGACGATGTCGCTCTGGGCGAACGCTTCATCAAGGTCACCAAAATCACTGGTACCGCTACACACTAGGTTGCGAGCAACATCGCCGCCCTGCGGGAACATAAAGGTCACGTCGCCCTCGGGGTGGACCACGATGTCGTTATCGAGCGCCTGGGTAAAGTCGAGCAGGGGCTCGAGCACCTCATAGTCGACCTTGACGAGCTTGAGTGCCTTGTCGGCGGCCTCCTCGGTCTCGGCGGCGACGATCGCCACCTCCTCGTTTTGGTAACGGACGAGGTTCTCGAGAATTAGGCGGTCGTAGGGACTCGGCTGCGGATAGCTCTGGCCAGCGATGGTAAAGCGGCGCTGGGGCACGTCCTCATAGGTGTAGACGCCCACGACGCCGGGCACCTTCAGGGCGCGCGACGTATCGATGGAGTGGATCTTGGCGCGGGCATACGGGCTGCGCTTGAGTTTGACAATGAGCGCACCGGCGGGCACCATATCGCCGGTGTAGACGGGACGACCCTCGAGCAGGGCCTTCGAGTCCTTCTTGGGCTGCTTCTTGGTGATCTGCTTGTACGCGACACCGTCGGAGCTCGTCTCGTTGACGGGCAGCTCGGGCATCTCAAAGCCAACCTGCACGCCAGACTCATTGAGGAAGCGCACGATGGCGCGCAGCTGGCTCTCGTAACCGCTGCAACGGCAGAGGTTACCGGCGAGCTGGCGCGAGAGCTCCTCGCGCGTGGCGACGAGGCTCGGATCCTCCTTGGCAGCGCGGGCGAGCGCCAGCACGTTCATGATGAGGCCGGGGGCGCAAAAACCGCACTGCTCGGCACCTTCGGCAGCCATTGCGCGGGCGAGCGCCTCGGACTCGGCCTTGAGGCCCTCGAGCGTGGTGATGGAGCGGCCCTCAACACGGGCGGCGGGAACCGAGCAGCTCAGCACCGGGTCGCCATCGAGCCACACCGTGCACAGGCCGCAGTTGGTGGTCTCACAGGCGCAGCGCACCGACGCACAGCCCTGCTCGCGCAACAGTGCAAAGAGCATGGTGTCGGGGGCAATCTGAACCTTGACCTTACGGCCGTTGAGCGTAAACGAAAGATCGATGAGTTTGGCAGCCATTAGCGCACCTCGCTAGAATCGACGCCGGGCACGCGGCGGCAGGAATACTCGTCCGTGGCAAACTTAGGCACTTGCACGCCCTCGAGCTCGCGGGCAAGCGCGGCCGAAA
>CALLRY010000160.1:0-7833 GCA_938014285.1 uncultured Collinsella sp.
ATGCCCCGCCTCTTACACCACATCTCTGTGCGCTACCATAAAAAGTGCCCCCGATGGCAAATTACGCCATCGGGGGCACTTAAAACAGTCGTTCTGCACCTCATTCAGGGCATGCCAATGCTGAATACTCCCAAAAATGCACGTCGCAAGAGGGGGTACCTGCTCAATCGGCTAAATACCCGCAAGTTCGCAGTAGCGGTCGACATTGCTGGCAAATACCATCTCGACGGCACCCTTCTGGACGGGCACCGTCGGGGTCCTTCCCCACAGCAGATAATCGCCCAGCGTCTTAGCGCCGCGATACGCCAGGCTCGTCGGGTCCTTATAGACAATATTGGTAAAGATACCGCGGCGCAAGGCCAGAGCACTTTCGGGAAACAGGTCGTTGCCGATCACCATGACCTGACCGGCCTTGCCGGTCGAGACGAGCGCGTCGGCAACCACTTCGGAACCAACGGCAAAAACGCTACAGATAAGTTCGGGGGCGTCCGGCGCACTCAAGCGCTTTTCGAGCTCATGCTCGAGTTGTTTGACTTGCGCATGGGCACCTGCAAGATCCTCAACCTGCCATGGAATATCACGTTCGCGCAGGTAATTGTGGAAGCCGCGGGCGGTTAGATAGTGCGAATCGGTATATGGGTCGCCTGTCAAAAGGAGCACGCGGGCGTCGGTCCCAGAAGCATGGACCAGGTTTGCCGCCTGCTCGGCCATAAGGCTGCCTGCCGTCGAATAATCGGCCAAGCTCGCACCCAAACGATTCAAATGCGGACGGTCGCCGTCGACAAGCTCAATCGTCACGCCCGCCTCGGCGATCTGCCCCAAAAGCTCAGTCGCACGATCGTCGCCCGGCGCATAGGCGAGCAAGCCATCAATCTTCTCGCCCACCTGCAGACGCTCGTCGATTTGCTCGAGTGCATCAGCGTAGCCGCCCACGCCAAATTCAACGCGCTCAACCGTAATGCCCCGGTCGATGACCTCCTGTTCAAAGCGATTGCAGCCTTCCCACAGGTAACGGAAAAAGTACGCTCCCTCGCGCGATGCGCGGGGCAGGCAAAACACCAGATTGATATCCTTGCGGCGCAGGCTTGAGGCACTTGTGTTGCGGTGATAGCCCATGGCCTCGGCCTTAGCGTTCACCTTGGCGCGCACGGATTCGCTCACGCCGGCCTTTCCCGTCAGAGCCTTGTGCACGGTATTGATGGAAACGCCAAGCTCGGCGGCTATGTCCTTCATGGTTACGCGAGCGCTCATGCGGTTACTCCGTTATAGATAAGTTGCCAATTAATAGTCCAGTTAACGATACCCCAAAAACACTCTTCGACTCGCCGTGCTCTCCCTCAAATGCACAAAGCGCCCCGCGAACGGATGCCCGCGGAGCGCTTGGATGTCCGGACCTTATTTGATACCGCGGCCCAAGTCTTCGGCGATTTTGTCCACGCCCTTAAGTGCGGCGCACGTCTTTTTGTTGGAGCAATGCCCGGTGCAAACGCCACCCTGAGCGCAGTCGGCGCAGGTGCCCTTGCGGTAGATGCGCACGCACACGGCGACAAACGCAATACCGATAACAGCCAGTACAACAACATCGATAGGTGCCATAGCAAGCCTCCTCTAGTTAACCATCACTTACTTTACCCCATTCTCCACCTACCAAATAGGGACAGGTTTATTTTGGTCGGTTTTATCTGCGGAAACGCCACATCTTACTTCTGGAGCAAAGCAATCTGTCCCCCCATTGCGTCAAAAAGCCCGAGTGTCACTAAGACACCCGGGCTCGTGGAAAGGGGTTGATCCTTATTCGGACTTAGGCGGAAACTGCAGCGGAAGCAGTGTTGGTCTCGTCCTCGTCGGTCCAAGCGTGCTTGGGCATAGGACGGAAAATCTGGAAGAGCATCGCGACCAGCAGCACGATAGCCACAACCGTCCAGAAGCCAAACTGCCCAAGGACAAGCAGGTTATAGAACTGGTTGATGAACAGGCCGATCACCCAAGCGAAGGCGCACTCGTAGCCGAGGGCAATCGCGGTCCACTTGCCGGAATCCATCTGGTTGCGGATGGTACCCATAGCGGCAAAGCACGGAGCGCACAGCAGGTTGAACGCGCCGAAGGCAACGCAGGCGCCCATGGTGGGGAACATGCCGGCAAACGCGGTCCACAGGCTCGGGTCGGTCTCGCCCGCGTCGGCGACGGACAGCAGCGAGCCGGCGGTGGCGACGACGTTCTCCTTGGCGACGAGGCCAGAGACAGTCAGCGCGGTTGCCTGCCAGGTGCTAAAGCCGAGCGGGGCGAAGATCCAAGCGACCAGGTTGCCCAGCATGGCGAGCACGGAGTAGTCCATGAACTCCTCGGGGATGCCGTCCATCGCAGGCAGGAAGCCAAAGGAACCGTTGTAGCTACCAAAGTTGGACAGGAACCAAACCACGACAGTGGACGCGAAGATGACCGTGCCGGCCCAGCAGCGCTCCCACACGTGCAGCGCCCAAGAGCGGATCGCCGGGAAGTGGTAGGCAGGAAGCTCCATAACGAACGGCGTCGGGCGGCCGGCGAAGAGCTTGGTCTTCTTGAGCATGAGGCCCGAAGCAATGACGGCAAAGACGCCCAGGAAGTAGAAGAGCGGGCTGATCCACGCGGCGGTGGTGGAAGAATCGCCGATGATGGAACCCATGAGCAGAGCGATGATCGGCAGCTTGGCGCCACAGGGAATGAACGTGGTGGTCATGACCGTCATGCGGCGGTCCTTCTCGTTCTCGATGGTCTTGGTGGCCATGACGCCGGGAACGCCGCAGCCCGAAGACACGAGCATGGGGATAAAGGACTTACCGGACAGGCCAAAGCGGCGGAACACGCGGTCCATGATGAAGGCGACGCGGGCCATATAGCCGCAGTCCTCCAGGAAAGACAGCATGACGAACAGCAGGAACATCTGCGGTACAAAGCCGAAGATGGCACCCAAACCGCCGACGATGCCGTCGCAGACCAGCGAATCGACCAGGCCACCGTCCTCGGTACCGCCCGCCACAAGGGCGTCGTGCACCACGGTGGTAATACCCGGAACATAGGGGCCGTACTGTGCCGGGTCGACCGGGTCGGCATTGTCGCCCGCAGCCTCGACGGCCGCGTCGTAGGCGTCGCGGCCCTGACCGAGCACGTACCAGCCGTCGGTGCCAAAGAGCTGGTCGTTGGTGAAGTCGGTCACCGTGCCGCCCAAGGTAGAAACGGCGATGTAGTACACGCAGAACATGATGACCACAAAGATCGGCAGGCCCAGGATACGGTTGGTAACCACGCGGTCGATCTTCTCGGAAGTGCTCATCTTGGCCGGAGCCTTGGTGAGGCACTCGTCAATGATGTGGGCAATCACGCTGTAACGCTCACCGGTGATGATGGACTCGGCGTCGTCGTCGCAATCCTGCTCGCACTGGGCGACCAGCTGCTCCACGCGAGCGGCCTTCTCCTTAGTGAGGTTGATGAGCTTGCAGGCGTCCGCGTCGCGCTCAAACAGTTTGACCGCGTAGTAGCGACGCTTGTTGGCGGGAACGCTCGCAGGCAGGTTATTCTCGATGTGGTCCAGAACGTCCTCGATGGAGGAATCGAACTTGTGCTCCGGCACCTGGCCCTTAGAAGCAGCGGACTTCTTAACCTGCTCGAACAGCTCCTTGATGCCCTTGTTCTTAAGAGCCGAGATCATCATGACCGGGCAACCGAGCTTCTTGGAAAGCTTGTCCGTGTCGATCTTATCGCCGTTCTTCTCGACCAGGTCGGCCATGTTGAGGGCAACGACCACGGGCAGGCCGGTCTCGATAACCTGAAGCGCCAGGTACAGGTTACGCTCGAGGTTGGTGGCATCGACGACTTGGACGACAACATCGGGCTCGCCGCTCATGAGGTAATCGCGCGAGCATTGCTCCTCGGGGCTGTAAGGGGAAAGCGAGTAGATGCCAGGGAGGTCCGTGATGGTAACGTTCTTGTCGCTTAGGAGCTTGGCCTCCTTTTTCTCAACCGTGACGCCGGGCCAGTTGCCAACGTAGCCGTTGGCGCCGGTGATCAGGTTGAAAAGCGTGGTCTTGCCGCAGTTGGGGTTACCCGCCAGCGCGACATGGATCTGAGAATCCGCCATTCAATCCTTCTTCCTTGTGTGCCTGCGTTGCTTTCTCCGCGCAAGCTGGATGATGTGCTTCAAAGTTGCAGCATTAAGTTAGAAATACCTAACTTTATCTGCAGAAATACACGTCGCGAGCCCTTACTGGACCTCGACGACGGCCGCCTCCTCCTTGCGGATGGAAAGCTCGTAGCCGCGCACGTTGATCTCGACCGGATCGCCGAGCGGCGCAACCTTCACGACCTTGAACGAAGTGCCCTTGATGAGCCCCAGGTCCATAAGGTGACGGCGAAGCGCACCCTCACCGTGAAGCTTGACGATGGTAGAGCTCTCGCCCACCTTAACGTCACCCAACGTCTTCATCCTCTTGTCCCCCTTTCGGTTTTTATGAAATGCTGCGGACTAACCGACGGTCATGATGTGCATGGCAACCTTGGAATCGATGCCAAAGCGTGCGCCCAGCACCGTGACGATGATATTGGCGCCACTCGAGCTCACCACGTGGATTTCGTTGCCCTCGACAAAGCCGAGGTCCTTGAGGTGGTGCTTCATGTCCTCATTGCCCTTTACACGAGACACGCGCACGGTTTCGCCCGCTTTTACCATCGAAAGCGGCATGGCCGGCATCTGCGGTCCGCAAGACATGAGTGGCTCCTAACGTCAGTTCGTCCTCAACATCGACGCGATAAAAGTTAACCACGTCTATGTTCGCTTTAGTAAACTAGCACGTGGTTAACTTTTTGGAAAGGGTCCCCATTCAGATTTCGAAAAAGTTTCCTATATGAAACAAAAGAGGCACCGCAAAGATCATCTCTTTGCGGTGCCTTGTCATACCAATTTATGCAACAAAGGGGACTGTCCCCTTTGTTGCATTGTTGAGATTAGAGCGAGAGGTTTCTGATCGACGTGACGCAGGAGGCCTCATCCACGCCCGAAACGCGGAACACGATGTCCTCGCCGCACTCACCGTAGAGAGCCATGAGCCCCATGACATCGCGTCCATCCGTGCGGCGATCGCCGATACTGACCGACACGTCACTACGATGCTTGGCGATAATGTCATAGAGCAGCGCAACCGGGCGGGCATGCAATCCCAACGGATCTTTAATCGTCTTTGTAAACTCGACCATGTCCCCTCCCACGACATCGTACATTCGGCCGGCAAAACCCAGCCACGTGGTAGCTATTGTACCGTTAGATGCTTCTCGAGAGCTCCTCTGAGCACCTCGTGGTCAAAAAGTGGCAAATATGAGTACTGTCACCAATTTAGTAGCAGCAAAATCGAGAGCAAATTGCCTTATTTGAGTGATTCGAAAAGGTTGAAAGCCGTCAAACGCCCTTTGAAGGGGGTTAGATAAATTGATTTTGAGCCCATTTTCGCTCAGAGCAGGCCGAAAAATATGGCACTTCTTTTGCAACAGTACTCATATTTGGCATTTTTTGACCACGGGGGCCAAAACCATGCCCCAAAACACAAAAGGAGGGGCCTCGTAAGGCCCCTCCTTAGGAAAGGGAATCGATTTATTCTACAGCCGTAGATTAATCCTAGCCGCTACTCCATCATGTCGAGGACGGAGGGGCGCAGCTCGCTCTCGGCAGCCTCGGGATCGGTCTCGCGCAGGCGGTTGATGTAGCGGTTGTACCACATCACGGCAAGGCCCAGGAAGACAACCACACCGCCAACGTTGTAGACCAGCGTCAGCCACAGCGGCTGATCGAGCGGAATGGTGCCGCAGATAAGCACGAAGCAGAAGACCACAAGCAGGAATGCAGCAACGACCAGACCGAAGGTACGCGAGCCCATGCGGAAGTCACGGGGAGCAGTGTCGAAGTTCTTGCGCAGCATAAAGTAGGCAAGCAAAATCAGCAGCGGTGGGAGCAGAGCGGTGGCAGCCGTCATGTTGGTGACGATCATGAGCAGGTCGTCGAGGTTGCCGGAGCCCAAGGCCGGGATGATCAGGATGGGGACGACGATGGCGAACTGCAGCCAGGCAGCGCGGGCGGGAATGCCGTGCTCGTTGAGCTCGACGATCTTGCTACCAAAGACGCCCTTGGGGATCTCGGTGAAGAAAACCTTGATGGGAGCAGAGGTCCACATCATGAGGGAGCCCAGCGTGGCGGCGAGAAGGATCAAGCCGATGGCGCGCGTAGACACTTCCATGGGAATGCCAAAGTGGGCAAAGACAGCGCCGAATACGTCGAAGATACCGGTGGAGATGGCAACGCCGCCCTCGGGGATGAACAGGTTAACCAGCAGCGAAGCGCCTGCATACAGAAGGCCGATGGTCAGGCCGGCGATAACGACGGTGCGCACGAAGGCCTTGACGCCACCCTTAAGGTCGTTAAGGAACACGCCGACAGACTCAGCGCCGCCAACGCCCTGGATGATCCAGGCAAGCGTACCGAAGAAGCCCCACGCAGTTGCGAAGTTGCTCATGTCGGGAGCCATGTTAGCGGGAGTAGGAGCCGTAGCGAACTCAACGCCGCCAAAGGCAGCAGCCAGGGACAGCAGGATGAACACGGCGGTCAGGCCGAGAGCCGCGGTCGAACCGAAGGAGGAAATGGAGCCGATCCACTTAGCGCCCTTGGTCGAAACCCACGTGGCGATAGCAAAGACGACGATCTCGATAATGGTGATCCACAGCTGCGAAAGCTCGGCGTTGGCACCAAAGAACACGTAGCTCGCGTAGATGATGACGTTGGGCAGGACGGACGCAAAGAAGAACAGGTTAACGAACCAGTAGCTAAATGCCGTCAGGAACGCCCAGCGACCACCCATCGAGGTCTTAACCCATGCGTACACGCCAGACTCGGAGTCCTTGTTGAGGCCGACGAACTCGGCGGTAACCAGGGTATAGGGGACAAAGTACAAAAGCGTGGCGAAGAAGAACGACGGCGCGGCTGCCAAGCCGATGGCCGCGTTGTTGTTGATGATGTTCTTGATACCGAACACGGCGGCGACCGTCATGCCCAGCAGAGCGAACGAACCAATCGTTCCTCGTTTTTCAGAGCTCATAAGCCCTCCCAATCATCTGTTAAATGTCATCTAAAACCGTCCGAGCTGCAAGTGCAAACACGGATGGCGCACCTGCTAAGGGGAATGGGGAAAAGGGAGTCAACAAAGCCATCCCCCTTAACGGCGCGAAGCAAACGTCCAGGCGGACGAATACTACTTGTTGGGGAAGGAATAACCTTCGACTGTCACGTGCAGTACCACGACGCGGGGATCCGCGGCATCGGCCACGACACGGTAGGCCTCGTCAATTTCGACGACGGCAACGCCGCCGGCAGGGATCACCACCTTCTCCCCCGCGCCCTCAAAGCGCTCGCGATCATCGATATCGCTGTAGGCGCGCGTACAGGTAAGATCGGCCTTGGAAGCCACCTCAACGGTCAGATTGCCGTCGAGCGGGGCGAGCACGGCATGGTAGCGACGGTGACCGACCAGATCGGCAGTAGCCGCCTCGTGGGCGTTCACCCACCAATACACCAGCGAGTCGCCGATAGAGTACGCCACATCGTGCTGCAGTTCAGAAACGCCGTCGAGTGCTTGACCGGTACGCATCCACTTCTTGACGGACTTCATCTGGGCGTCGAAATCGGCACGCGAGTTAAAGATATGCATGACTTATGCCTCCTTAATGGGTGCCAGCGCCTGAGCCAGATCGGCAGACGTCAGCGGTCGCAGGGACACCTCAAAGCTGAAGCTCTCAAAACGGGTGCGATAGGAATCGAGC
>CALLRY010000161.1:0-1732 GCA_938014285.1 uncultured Collinsella sp.
AAAAATTGGAGTATTCTGCAACTATAGGGGGTCTGTTTATCTATTTCGGGCCAAATAAAGCCGCTCAAGAGTTATCCAAGGGCGGTAAACAGATAAGATCTTCCTCAAGTGTTGCCTAACGTTCCCGTTCGATAGCGTCTTTGTTTCTCATTTGGATTAACTTGTGGGTGCTGGAGGGCCGACCCTGCTGAATACTCGCAATTTTGCACATCGCTAGGGTACCCACCTTGTTAGCCGGTCTAGCTTCCGGCCCCGAAGATCCTGCCCTCGGGCGCGAGGCTGCTTGTTTGGGCAAATGATGGGCTGTCGGATTCGACTGTCTGCATGTCATCGATTGCTGTAACTTCATTAATTGTCGGGTCATCCAGCGTGATGCCTTCGAGTGTTGCTTTTTCGAGGTCGATTCGTTGGCGCTCTTCGGAATCCTGGCGAAGCTGCTTCTGAATTCGCCTTTTCTCTTCTATAAACCTTCTGAGCACAAACTGTCTCAGGTCCTCTTGCATGATTTGAAAGTCTTTTGGTAGACGCGAGGGGCGTACGCCCTCTTTCCGCTGGATTGCTTCCATGACCCTAACGAAAGAGCTGGCATGCATAAAGGAATAACGGCTGACGGTGATGATTCCGTATCCCATGGACGCAAGCGCATTCTTGCGTTCCTCATCGATGGCGCGGTCTTCTTCCGCGTCATGATAAAAACCGTTGTATTCAATGTCTGTGCGAGATTTCTTTAGATACGCATCCATAAAGAACTTTTTGCGTCTCGTGAGATTCTTTGCGGCGGCGGTGACCTGTAATTCGTAATCGGTCTCAATTCCCTTAATACCAAGTCCACCTTCGCTTTTGGGCAGCGTAGGCATCATGATAAATGCCGTTTCCATGGGAGATCGGCATCCGTCGCGCACACATTGGATCGCCTTTCGGGCAAGAGCCAGACCGTCGCATCTGGTAATGGAATTAAAGAACTGTTTCAATCTCTCGGTCGAGGTGAGCGCGAAACGCTCGGTATAGGAGGTGGAAGAGTCGGTTCCAAGGGAATAAGCGCCGCATAGTTCAAAGTAGTACTCCACCAGTTCGCGAAAAGGAAGATAGGTGGCGGCCTGAAGTGCGCAAAGCTCAACGCCAACAATGAAGATGCCATCTTCAAGCTCTATAAAGCGTGAGTTCGAGAATCGTTTTGAAGAAACGTGGCATTGACAGTTCATTGCATGGCGCGCATTCCTGCGATCAAACACCATCACCTCGAGGGAATCATTCGCGTCGAGGGAAACATCATGTTTGGTGAGCCATTCTGCGGCTGCGTCAAGGAGCGTTCCGGTGGGACATGATCCGTAAATCGCGGCAGGGTTACAGGACTCGATGCCTTTCGCAGACACCGAATGCGCGGCCTGGTAGACCGCTTTTGCAGTGGTATGTGACAATACGATACTCATGGTATATATCGTGTCAGCTAATGCCGTGTTGATGGCGCTGAGTGAAAAAGTCGTTTTAGAGGTCTAACCAAATGCTGACCAAAAGCTTGACGCAATTATGGGTTGGTATGCCCTAAATAAAAGTTTTCGCAGCTTGGCTATAGCATAGAAATACTCAATTGTTGCACATTTGATATCGATGCATCGCCATCCGACAACGAATTACGTGTCGGGAATTGGCCGAAATCGTTCAAAATGAGGGTTCAGAATTTGTGATGGCAGATCTATCTGTGGAACGTAGGGCGGCCCCGCTGCGGGGTTTT
>CALLRY010000162.1:0-8820 GCA_938014285.1 uncultured Collinsella sp.
CGACACGCATAAAAAGCCTCCCATTTCTCATGTCCAAGAAATGGGAGGCAGTTCAAGGCGGGCGCGCCGGGGGCTTTGGTCGCCTGCTCGGGCAGTCCTGCGCAAGACGGAGAGCACATTAAGTGCTCTCCTTTGCGTGCGGAACTCGCGATCGATGTTGCCCCATACGCCCGCCCGGGTCCTTGGGTAACGTTGCTGAACGAGCGTTGCTTTGCCTCTCGCTTTTTGATCTGGAGAACCGGGTGGGCTGAATACTTAGACATGGCAAGGGGCTCCTCCGTTGATGAACGGGGGAGCCCCTTGTTGCGTTTTGGTTGTTGTTGCGACCTAGAGGTGGCTGACGATCAGTTCCATATTGCCCTCGAGCTCGATCTTGTCCACGGTGCTCGGAGCCAGCAGGTGGCTTCCCTTGTGGACGGGGTCGCCGCAGATGGTGCCTTCGCCGTCGATGACCGACAGGCACATGAAAGGCCAGCGCTGGTCGAGGGTCTTGCTGCCGTCGACGCGCACGCGATCGACGGTGTAGCAGGGGTTGGACTCGAGCTCGGTCACGCCGTCCACCTCGGGCGCGGTTATCGTGCCGTCGGTCGGAGCCTGGGCATCAAAGTCGATGCAGTCGAGGCTCTGCTCAATGTGCAGCGGACGCAGCTTGCCGTCGGTGCCGGGACGGTCGTAGTCGTACAGGCGATACGTCACGTCGCTCGACTGCTGCGTCTCCAAAATGAGCGTGCCGGTCTTGATGGCGTGCACGGTACCGGAATCAATCTGGAAAAAGTCGCCCTTGTGGATCGGCAGTACGTTGAGCATGTCGTCCCAGCGGCCGTCCTCGATCATCTGCGCGGCCTCGGCGCGGTCATGCGCGCGCTGGCCGACGATGATTGTGGCGCCGGGCTCGCAGTCCAGCACATACCAGCACTCGGTTTTGCCCAGGCTGCCGTTCTCGTGCTTGGCGGCGTACTCGTCGTTGGGATGAATCTGGATCGAAAGGTCGTCCTTGGCGTCCAGAATCTTAATGAGCAGCGGGAACTCCTTGCCCTCGCAGTTGCCAAAGAGCTCGCGGTGCTCGGCCCACAGCCACGAAAGCGTGTGGCCTGCATACGGGCCCTCCGCAATCTGGCAGTCACCGTTGGGGTGGGCCGAGATGGCCCAACACTCACCGATGGGACCATCGGGAATGTCGTAACCAAATACGGTTTCGAGTTGACGGCCGCCCCAGATCTTCTCGTGGAAGATGGGCGTCAGTTTAATCAAATCGGACATGTTCATACTCCCATTGTGCTGCGTGGGCGCCGTGTAAAACTGCTCAAAACGAGCGCCCGCATGACTACAAAAACCTATGCCAACGTTACGTTGTGCAACTCAAAGCGGTCGCCAACGTTGCGCGAGACCGAATACTCAAAGGCGGCGCCGCTATCCAAGAAGCCAATCTGGTTGAGTTCGAGCAGGGGAGAGCCGGGTTTGGTATCCAGGCGCTCAGCTTCTTCCTCGGTTGCTGCCACGGCGCGAATGGTACGGTGAAAGCTCGAAATCTTCAGCCCACATTGCTCGCGGATGAAGCGGTAGAGCGATCCGTACAGGTCCTTCTTTTTCAGCCCCGGAATCAGCTCGAGGGGCATGTAGGTGTACTCGATAACGATGGGCTTCTCATCGGCCTGACGCACGCGCACGACGTGATAGGCAAAGTCATCCTCGGCAATTCCCAGCTGGGCTGCGATGTTCGCCGGTGGATTAACGATCGAGAAATCGTAGACCACCGAGGTCACCTTCTCCCCGCGGTGCTCATACGAAAAACCCTGGGCACGGTCGTTTTTGCCCTGGAAAAACGCCTGGCCGGGAAGCCCCGCCGTGTCCTTAACGTAGGTACCCGATCCGCGTCGGCTGGTAATAAGACCTTCCTCGGTGATTTGTTCAATAGCTCGTTTGACGGTGATTTTGGAAACGCTATAGAGCTCGCAGAACTCAACGACGGTGGGAAGCTTGTCGCCCGGTTTAAGAGCGCCATCCTCGATACTTCGACGAATATCTGCAGCTATCGCCTCGTATTTGGGAATCATGGAACCTCCTTTCCGACATATATGAATACAAAAGTAAGTATAACCCTCAACAGGGCACCCATATTACTTTTATCTAAGAAGTTCGAGAAAGAAAAAAGAAAAAGACGCTTTACTTTTAAAATTAGAGCGCTATAGTTTAAGCAACGAACGGAATCCTTCCGCACAACAGGATCGACCGTTTGGGGACGGTTTTGTTTTGGCGGGTTGGATATCGGTATGACCGGTGCGCGCCCGCGCCGGATAACCTGCCAAAGCAAACCCGTCTCCAACCGGAAGCTCTAGAACACGAAAGCGAGGACTTTGATGGCACAGTATCAGCTGCCCAACGACTTCTTCTTTGGCGCTGCTATGTCCGGCCCGCAGACTGAGGGTCAGTGGAACCAGGGCGGCAAGCTCGAGAACCTGTGGGACACCTGGTCCATCCAGGATCTGGGTTCGTTCTACAACTGCGTTGGCTCTTATGCCGGCAATGACTTTATGGCCAAGTACCAGGAAGACTTTCGCATTTTGAAGGACTTGGGCCTGAATACCTATCGCACTTCCATCCAGTGGAGCCGTCTGCTCGATGCCGACGGCAACCTTAACGAGGAGGGCGCCGCGTGGAGCTGTTCCGCGCCTCTCGCGAGGCTGGTCTGGAGCCGTTCGTCAACCTGTACCACTTTGACATGCCCACCTACCTCTTTAACCGTGGCGGCTGGGAGAGCCGTGAGGTCGTCGAGGCTTACGCGCATTACGCCGACGTCGCCTTCCACGAGTTTGGCCAGGAGATTAAGTACTGGTTCACCTTTAACGAGCCCATCGTCGAGCCCGAACAGCGCTATCAGGAGGGCGTGTGGTTCCCGCAGCTCCACGACTTCAACCGCGCCCGCACCGTGCAGTATCACATCTCGCTGGCGCACGCGCTGGCCGTGGCCAACTATCGTAAGGCCTATGACGAGGGCGCTATTCGCGCCGATGCCAAGATCGGCATGATCAACTGCTTTACTCCGGTCTACACCAAGGAGAACCCCAGCGAGGCAGACCTCGAGGCCGTGCGTATGACCAGCGGCATCAACAATCGCTGGTGGCTCGACCTTATTACCAAGGGCGAGCTTCCTGCCGATGTGCTCGACAGCCTGGCCGAGGGCGGCGTTAAGCTCCCGTTCCGTGCCGGCGACCAAGAGATTCTCAAGCAGGGTGTTGTCGACTGGCTCGGCTGCAACTACTACCACCCCACGCGTGTTCAGGCACCGGCGAGCAAGGTCGACCAGTACGGCCTGCCGCATTTTGCCGACGAGTACGTATGGCCCGATGCCGTTATGAATGAGAGCCGCGGCTGGGAGATCTACCCGCAGGGCCTCTACGACTTTGGCATGGACTGCGCTAAGAACTACCCCGATCTTGAGTGGTTCGTTTCCGAGAACGGCATCGGCATCATGGACGAATACAAGAACCGCGATGCCGAAGGAACCATCCAGGATGACTACCGCGTCGACTTTGTGCGCCAGCACCTGGAGTGGGTTGCCAAGGCAATCTCCGAGGGCGCCAAATGCCGGGGCTATCACTACTGGGCCGTCATCGATAACTGGTCTTGGGCCAATGCCTTTAAGAATCGCTATGGCTTTGTCGAGGTCGATCTCATGGACGGCTACAAGCGCCGCCTTAAGAAGTCGGCAGCCTGGCTCAAACAGGTCGCCACGACCCACGTGGTTGATTAGCGACCGGGCGAACGCCCAGACCGCGCGCCGCCGCGCGCAACACATGGCACATCTGGTGGCAGAGGGCGACAGACCACCGTGCGCATAGGAAAAGGCCGGATTTGAAAGTTAGGAGCAATCATGGCCAGTGACAACGGAAAGAGCTTCCTCGACAAGTTTGCCGAGGTCTCTGCGAAGGTGGGAAATCAGGTTCACCTGCGTTCCCTGCGTGACGCCTTCGCGACCATCACGCCGCTCTATATCCTTGCGGGTATCGCGGTTCTTATTAATAACGTCGTGTTCCCTCTGTTCCCGCTCGATGCGGCGGGCCTTGCCAACCTTCAGACGTGGGGTTCGGCAATTACGCTGGGCACCCTCAACGTCTCTGCCATTATCTTGGCCGGATTGATTGGCTACAGCCTCGCCAAGAACAAGCGTTTCGATAACCCGCTCGCTTGCGTGGTCGTCGCCATCTCTGCCTTCGTCATCATGATGCCGCAGCAGATCACCGCCTCGCTTGCCGCCACGAGCCCGCTGCTCACCGACAAGATCACCTCCGCCGAGGTCACGGGCGCCCTTTCGACTGCCAACACCGGCACTAACGGTCTGTTCTCGGCCATTATCATCGCTCTGCTCTCCGTCTCGCTCTTCATCAAGATTTCTGGCGTCGAGAAGCTCAAGGTTAAGCTGGGCGAGGGCGTGCCCCCCGCGGTCTCCAACTCCTTCAACGTCATGATCCCGATGCTGCTCAACCTCGCGATCTTCGCTCTTGCCGCGGCCCTGCTCGCCGTGTGCGCCGGCACCGATCTGTGCACCATCATCTCCACGTGCATCTCCAACCCGCTCAAGAGCATCATGAACGCCGGTCCGTGGGCTGTTATCCTCATCTACACCCTTGCCAACCTGCTGTTCTGCGTCGGTATTCACCAGTCCACCATCTCTGGCGCTACCGTCGAGCCGATCCTGACCATGCTCATCGTCGACAACATGGCTACCTTTGCCGCCGGTGGCACCATCCAGCCCGATCACTACATGAACATGCAGATCGTTAACAGCTTCGCCCTCATCGGCGGCTCGGGCTGCACCCTCATGCTTCTGCTCGACACGCTCCTGTTCTCCAAGAACAAGGCTTCCGAGACCGTTTCCAAGATGGCTATCCTGCCTGGTCTGTTCAACATCAACGAGCCGGTTATCTACGGTTACCCCATCGTGTACAACCTGCCGCTCATGATCCCGTTTGTCCTCCTTCCCGACCTGTTCATCGGCGTCACCTATGGCCTTACCTGCGCAGGCATCATCAGCCCCTGCATCGCCCAGGTGC
Source organism: uncultured Collinsella sp. (assembly GCA_938014285.1). Taxonomy (GTDB): domain Bacteria; phylum Actinomycetota; class Coriobacteriia; order Coriobacteriales; family Coriobacteriaceae; genus Collinsella. The sequence continues at coordinate 5,052 of CALLRY010000162.1, forward strand.
CCTGGACCATGCCTCCCGTCATCAATGCCCTGCTCGCTACGGGCTTTGACTGGCGCGCCGGCGTGTGGCAGGCTCTCGAGATTGTCATTGGCATGGCCGTCTATCTGCCCTTTATGAAGATTTCCGAGAAGGCAATCGCCAAGCAGGAGGCTCTCGTCGAGTAGAACGCCTAACGTTCGTCCCTTTCACCTTTGCGGGCGCCGGTACGCGATGCCGGTGCCCGCGGCTCTCTCCCTTGTGTAAAGATGCAGGGGGGTGGGCACAATAGCCGCAAGGAATAAAACCAGTTGTCGTCTGCGCGCCGCGCAGTTATAAGGAGGAAACCATGAAGAAGATCATGCTCTGCTGCAATGCCGGTATGTCCACGAGCCTGCTGGTCCAGAAGATGCAGGCCGAGGTTGCAAACCGTGGTCTGGATATTGAGGTCGAGGCTCGTCCCATGAACGAGGCCCACGATCACCTGGACGAGTGCGACATGTTGCTGCTTGGCCCGCAGATCGGCTACACCAAGGGTGACTTTGAGAAGGAGGCCGCCGGTCGTTTTCCGGTCGAGGTCATCAACATGGTCGACTACGGCCGCATGAACGCTGCCGGCATCATCGACCACTGCGTCAGCGTGATGGGCTAGGTGCTCTGTATGGAGGATATGAACGAACTGCAGATGACCTGCTTTGAGATTATCAGCTACGTCGGTACCGCCAAGAGCATGTACATCAATGCCGTGCAAAAGGCCAAGGAGGGCGATTTTGACGCCGCCGAGGAGCTTATCAAGCAGGGCGACGAGGCCTATAACGGTGGCCACGATGTTCACATGGGGCTTCTGAAGAAAGAGGCCAACGGCGAGCGTAACGGCGAGGCCCCGTTGATTCTGCTGCATGCCGAGGACCAGATGGCCGGTACCGAGACCATGCGCGTCATGGCGACGGAGCTCATCGAAATCCACAAGCAGCTGCAGGCACTTAAGGCCTAGTCGGCGTTATCGCCGCGAAGGACCGTGCGGTCCAACAGACAACATAGTCCCTTTGACGGGCGCCGGGAGTCTCCGCCTCCCGGCGCCTTTATTTTTGGGGATGGTCTTGCGCGGCCTGTTGAGCAGCCATTTGCGTTTCCCCTGATAAAACCTGCCAAAACAAACCTGTCCCTTTTTGGTAGGTTTTTGCCTTGGGAGCGGTACCATACAGGCAATGTTTAAACGAGAAAGGTGGGCTCCCATGGAACCTAAGCAGTACTACATCGGCATTGACGTCGGCGGCACTTCGGTTAAGGAGGGCCTGTTCGACGAGGACGGCAACCTGCTAGCCAAGGCCAGCGTGCCTACGCCTCCCATCGTTGACGCCGCGGGCTTTGCCGCGGTGACCGAGGCTATCGACCAGGTGGTCGCCAAGGCTCGGATTCCGCGTGCCTTTGTGGCGGGCATTGGCCTGGCCGTTCCGTGTCCCATCCCGGCATCGGGCGATGCCAAGGTCAAGGCCAACATTGCCATTAACCTGCCCGAGCTGAGGATCGCCATTCAAAAGCACTGCCCCGACGCGGTCGTTAAGTACGAGAACGATGCCAACGCCGCTGCCATGGGCGAGGCCTGGCTCGGTTCTGCCAAGGGCGTGCAGAACGTGGTGATGGTCACCATCGGTACCGGCGTGGGCGGCGGCGTTATCGTCAACGGCGACGTGGTATCGGGCGTTGTGGGCGCCGGCGGCGAGATTGGCCACATGTGCCTGAACCCGGCTGAGGAGCGCACCTGCGGCTGCGGCGGCCATGGCCACCTGGAGCAGTATTCCAGCGCCACCGGCGTGGTGAGCAACTACCTTGCCGAGTGCAAGAAGGCGGGCGTCGAGCCCATCGAGCTCACCGGCCCCTCAGATTCCAAGGACGTGTTCCAGGCCTGCCGCGAGGGCGACAAGCTCGCGCTGGCTGCGGCCGATACCATGGCCGATTATCTCGGCCGTGCCCTGGCGCTTATTGCCAACGTGGTCGACCCCGAGATGTTCCTGATCGGCGGCGGTGCGTCTGCCTCGGCCGATGTCTACCTCGACGCCGTTCGCGAGCACTTCCAGCGCTACGCGCTTTCCGCCTCGCGCGAGACGCCCATTAAGGTCGCTTCGCTCGGCAACGACGCCGGCATCATCGGCGCCGCCTACGTAGCCCTGCGCGCCGCCGGTAAATAGCTGGTGCAAGGGGGTCAGGTTACTTTGCACCAACATGGTGTAAAAGGGACAGCCTTGGCCCCCGTGCCTACCCCAAAATATGCCGTGGCCCTTCCGTCTGCGAAGGCTCGGCATCGGCGTGCTACCATAGCTACGTCCAAGTACACATATCAAGTGGAGGATATCCATGGCAAACGTTCTTGTCTTTGGTCACCAGAACCCCGATAACGACGCCATCATGAGTGCCGTCGTCCTGTCCCAGCTGCTCAACCAGGTTGAGTATGCCGGCAACACCTACGAGGCCTGCGCCCTTGGTCAGCTTCCGGCAGAGTCCGCCAAGCTGCTCGCCGACGCCGGCATCGCCGAGCCTCGCGCGATCGAGTCCGTCGAGGCCGGTCAGCTCGTCGTCCTCACCGACCACAACGAGTCCGCCCAGTCCGTCGCCGGCCTTAAGGACGCCACGGTCTTTGGCGTCGTCGATCATCACCGCATCGGCGACTTCGAGACCGCCGGCCCGCTGCACTACATCTGCCTGCCCTGGGGCTCCAGCTGCACCATCGTCACCAAGCTCGCCGACGTGCTCGGCGTTGAGCTTTCCGACGTCCAGGCCAAGCTGCTGCTCTCGGCCATGATGACCGATACGCTCATGCTCAAGAGCCCCACCACCACCGCTGTCGACCGCGCCGTTGCCGCCAAGCTCGGCGAGCAAGTGGGCGTCGACCCGGTCAAGTTTGGCATGGAGGTCTTCCTTACCCGTCCGTCCGGCTCCTTCACCGCTGCCGAGATGGTCGGCAACGACATCAAGATGTTCGAGCCCGCCGGCAAGAAGCTGCTCATCGGCCAGTACGAGACCGTCGACAAGAGCCGCGCGCTCGGCATGATCGACGAGATTCGCGAGGCCATGCGCGCCTACGCCGCCGAGAAGGGTGCTGACGGCATTGTCCTGTGCATCACCGACATCATGGAGGAGGGCTCGCAGGTCCTGCTCGAGGGCGAGACCGAGGCTGCTCAGAAGGGTCTGGGCATTGCCGACGAGCACGACGGTGTCTGGATGCCGGGCGTCCTCTCCCGTAAGAAGCAGGTCGCTGCCCCCATCATGGCCGCCTGCTAGGTTTAGTTCACTAAACGCCACGACCGGATCGCGGACGCCCCGCGCTCCGGTCGTTTTTTGTGTACGGCGCCGCGTCGTCTCTTGGACAGGCGTGCCCGTGCCGTTGAGCAAATAATGTTCAACCTGTGGTTCCGCTTTTCGGCCACGCCTGCGTTCTTGTCGTGCAGGGTAGGCTAGATGCAAGCGTAATACGTTAGAGCGCGGCGCCGCCACTTGGGCGGGCCGTGCTTTTTTAAGACGGGAGCCATCCCGTGAAAGGAGCCGCCCATGGCAGCAACTGAGCAGCTATTCAACGTTCGTGAGCGCAAGCGCTTTGAACGTCACGACATCTGGGAGCGCATCGCCGAGAACGGCACGATTTCCGCCGCCGTCATGGTCTTCGCCGCCATCGCCGCCGTCATTTGCGCCAACACCGATGCCTACGAGGCTATCCATCACTTTTTGGAGACCCCGCTGTATGTGGGTCTGGGCAACCTGACGGCCGGTCTCACCGTCGAGCTTTTCGTCAACGACT
>CALLRY010000163.1:0-2625 GCA_938014285.1 uncultured Collinsella sp.
CCTCATCTAGACTCCGAGCCTCGGTTTTCAAGGGCCGACCTCGGATGATGCGGTGTCTCTGCGAGTTGGCGTATCCGGTCGTTTTGACAAAAGCCAATACGTTTTGCCAAGGAATGGATTGCCAATCAGGCTCTTAGTTGGGGCGTAGCGTTTCCTTATCGCACAGATGAAGTAAATTGGAAACAGGCAATGGCCGAAGGTGACCGTGCTGCTCACCAAGTATTTTCCCTGCGGGTTGCTTTTAATCGCATATTACGGCGCGTTGCCATCTTCGGCCTGTCGGCATAACGGTTGCCGGGTTTTGGGCTATTGTTTTCCATGATTTTTACGTTGACCTTCTTCCTGGTGTTTCGGCAGGGGTAAGGACGCTTTGTGGAGGCGATTATATTTCTGATGTTAAGAAACAGCACTACGTGCCGCGTTTTTATCTGAAGTCGTCTACTAATCAAGATGGCTTTCTTTATGCGGTGAAGCGTGAGCCAAGTGGTTTGGGTCGCATATTTCAAACTAAACCGGAAGGCATTTGTTTCGAGAAGTACCTTCATGAGGTGAAGAGACGGACCCCAATAGATGGGGAGCGATTTATTGAACAGGGGTCTGCTGAAAAGGCATTAAGCAAGATGGAGAATGACCTTGCGTACGATTACAGACTGCTTATAGAGCATTTGGATGCCGGCGGGTTTTCTGACACTGATGGGACCTGTGAGCTGCTCGAACGTCTTATACTTCTCATTTCGTTATTACTCGTAAGGAGCCCAAAATATCTCAAGAGGGTAAGAAGTAATGCTGCATCCTGCGCGGTTGAGTTGGAAGCAGAAGGATTCCTTACTGAAGTTGATCGAATAGAGATGGGCGCCGAGGGTTTTGGCGAGGAGTTTGAATCGATTGTAGAGCTTGCTATTCAGGATGCTGCCTTGTTTAAGTTCTGTGAGGGCGCTCCGCTTCATTCGCTGGTTTCTTTGATGCTTAGAATGGATTGCGGCTTTTTCGTGGCGCCTGAGGGGTCAGAGTTTATAACCTCGTCGTTGCCCATCTTTCCTGAGTGGTCGGATATTCAAGAGAGCGATCCCTACAGCATCTACTTTCCGTTGAGCCCTCGATATGGAGTGGTTTTAAAGCAGAAATCAGAGAATGACCGCTTGGTGAGTATTTCTCACATTGATGGCTCCGCGGTCGATGTGTTCAATCGCGCGCTTATGTATGGAAATGACTCCTGGGAATTCCTTATCGCAAGAGACCGCGAGTGCTTTAAGTTGCTTATGAGGGAATGACGGGCCGCGCGATCTTAGCCACGCGGCCCACTTTGATTGCATTGTGAATGGTATTGCAGACGCGGAGGTGCAGGGTCCCTGATTTAAGCGGCAGCTCTTGCCTCAGCTCAATTCCGCTCGTATCACTTCCCGCCGTGCGTTATCGGCAGTTCGGAACTGGTCGTAACTTCCGAATTCAAGGGATTTGTATAAGGATGTATCGATGTCGAACATGTAATTGTGTCCTGGCACCGAGACGGTGACGGATGCGAAGCGCCGTGAGTAATCGCGGGATTGTATTTCCATTTTCAAGAGTGCTTCGCGAAGCATTTCCTCGTCAGCAAGAATAGTTGACCTGACAAACAGCTCATTTCTTCTAAAGATTTCATAATCGTTGGAGTTGAGTCTCTCCAGTTTTTTGTTAAGGGCTTTATAAAGCAGCTCGAACGAATCAGTGCCCCTTGGACCAATCAGTATTCCGCCTTCATAATGCGCGCCGCATTGTTCGATTCGTTCGATTTGGCGTTGTTTCCAAGATTGGTTATCGATGTATGCGAGCCTGGAATAGAGGGATTCAGCTTCCCTGCTTTTTCGTGACTGAGCATCTGTTACCTCGATGCCTAGAGACCGTGTCCTATCGATCAGATCTGGCTTGTCACTGTAAGTCAGATTTCCATATTTGTTGCTATCGATAAACTGCAGAACGTGTCTTGCATAGCATTCCCAGATATCGATCTTGGTTCTATCTGGGAGTGGCTTGTCGTAACATACGCTATCGATGTGACTGTCCAAATCGCTCACCTCTGTTATTCGAATTCCTGGCTTTATGTTTTCCTTAATGAGGTTCTAGAAATTCTGTACCCATTCTTTCCGTTTCACTGCGGAACTAATCGATTTGGTGAAGATATAACTCAGGGGTCAACTTGTTTAAGCTGCGTGTTGCTTTCAATCGTGCCTTCAAGGCTGTCGGGGCGAAGCTTGGGTACGCATGTCGTAAATACACCTGCGCAAGCTGCGAATGTTTTTGGAATCTCTAATTCTTGGACGTAGGTTGCCTTTATTCAAACTGGCGTTTTGGCGCTACGCTTACGTAAGCATTTTCTTTCTTTATTTAAGGAGCCCCAATGACAGTAAAGCCTTTCTTATCTATTGACGATCGGGTCAGATTGCCTGTTGACAGGGAATCGAGTCGGTATGGGTCTTGACGGTGACCACCGCTCCGACACGATTGCCTTGATGAATGGCTGATCGAGGAAGGGATTAAAAATTGATTTGAGAGCTTGGCGGTATTGGATTGACCGCCTTGCAAGTTCTCCTTTAAAGTAATAGGCAGGATGAGGCCTTGCGACGATACGTTCGGCTTGGTCCGCGAAAA
>CALLRY010000164.1:0-3125 GCA_938014285.1 uncultured Collinsella sp.
GATCTCAGCCTCGGCGAGTGCGGTGTGGCAGTGCTTGCACCAGTGAACCGGCTTATGACCGCGGTAGATCATGCCCTTATCGAACATGGCCTTGAAGACCTCAATGTCGGCGGCGTCATGCTGGTGATAGAGCGTCAGATACGGGTTGTCCCAGTCGCCAAGCACGCCAAGGCGACGGAAGCCAGCCTTCTGGAGCTCGATGTTCTCGACAGCGAACTTGTTGCAAAGCTCGCGGATCTTAGCCGTGGAGGTCTGGTTGAACTTCTCGGTGCCGAGCTTCTCCTCGACCTTGTGCTCGATCGGCTGCCCGTGGCAGTCCCAACCGGGGACATAGGGAACCTCATAGCCCTGCATCATCCAGTAACGGTTGATCATGTCCTTGGAGATCTTGTTCATGGCGTGGCCGATGTGGATCGGGCCGTTGGCGTACGGAGGGCCGTCATGCAGCACGAACTTCTTGTGACCCTCGTTCTTCTTCAGAACCTGCTCGTAGACCTTGTTGTCCTGCCAGTCCTTGAGTCGCTTGGGCTCGGACTTGGAAAGACCGGCACGCATGGGAAATCCGGTTTTGGGCAGATTCATCGTCTGCTTGTACTCGTTTGCCACGGTACCCCTTTCATGTCGTGGGCGCGCACGCCCTCTGGGCACCAAAAAAGCGCCCGTCCCTACAAGCTGGGACGAAGCGCCACAAAACAGGCAGTCTGCCCGTAAAAGCTCTTCGCTTAACCACCCAGCTTAGATGCCCTCGCCCGCGTATTCGCGCGCTCGCATCCGTTACTCGGCTGGCCTGTATCGACGGCCATCTCGGCGATGTCTACTAAGACGAACCTGCGCGGCACGTCCGTTGGGACCGCAGCTCCGGGGTGATTTTCATCAGTTGCATGCACGGGTTCTCAGCGCTCCCCGCTCTCTGTAGCATGCGGACGGCCGACTACTCGTCCCCATCAACGCTTATGCGGAGTATGCTAGCACGTTCCGCGCCGGCGAAAAACCCTCAACACTGGTTTTATACGTTCGAAATTTCTCGCGGCTGTGGACCTTCTCTTGGAGCAAAATACCTGAAAGCACTTTATCGAACGAAAGAAGGTTGCTATGCGCACGATTGGAATGAGCGACTACACCGTTGGCGAGGATTGCTTTGACGAGCTGCCCACCGCACTGGCGGAGTACGGAGCGACCAAGGTCGCCATCATTGGCGGCAAGAGAGCCCTGGCTGCGGCGCTGCCGGGCATCGAGGCGGCGCTTGAAGGTACCGATGTCGAGATTCTAGAGACGCGCGTCTATGGCACCAACAGTACGCGTGCCAATATCGCCAAGGTCGTAAACTCCCCTGCCTGCCAGGAAGCTGACGTTCTCATCGCCTGCGGCGGCGGCAAGGCGCTCGACACCGTGAAGACCGCAGCCATCGAGCTCAAGAAGATTGTCTTCACTGTCCCGACGATCTGTTCCAACTGCTCCGCCGCGACCGCCATTGCCGTCGTGTACAACGACGACGGCTCGCTCGAGGGCTATTCGTACCCCAACCGACCGGCGCACATCTTCATCAACCCCAAGATCATCGCCGAGGCACCGGCAGAGTACTTCTGGGCCGGCGTAGGCGATGCCCTGTCCAAGCAGCCCGAGGTCGAGTACGCCACGAGCGCCGGTAATTTGGAGCACACCGCCGGTCTTGGCCTGGCGCTTGCCCACACCTGCTCCGAGCCGCTGTTTACCTATGGCGTCCAGGGTCTTGAGGACGTACGCCAGGACCTGTCGAGCGAGGCCGTCAAGCAGATCGCGCTCGACATCGTGGTCAACACGGGCTATGTCTCAAACCTGACCAACCAAAACGATTACTACTACAACTCGAGCGTCGCGCACGCGTTCTACAACGCCACCTGCAGCATTCCGCGCGAGGGAATCTATCTGCACGGCGAGGTCGTGAGCCTCGGCGTGCTGGTACTGTTTGCCTATACGGGAGACACCGAGAACCTTGAACGCTACGCCGCCTTTAACAAGCAGATGGGGCTGCCCGTGACGCTTGAGCAGGTCGGCCTTACCGAGGCCGACATCCCGGCGCTGTGCGAGTACGCGCACGCCACCAACGAGTGGAAGCAGGGCAACCCCGAGCCCTTCACCGACGAAAAGTTCGCCGCCGCCATCAAGGCCGCAAACGCCTACGGCCACACCCTCTAGTTCTAACCCAAAACCACCACAAGGGAGCAGCACCTTTGTGGTGGTTTTTTATTGCTCCAGCATGCTGGGGTCGAACTCGCTAGCCGGGATCACGCGATAACCGTGGCGGAGCAGTAAATCAACGAAGACGCCGTTGCCCGCCGTGAGGGTGCCACTGAATGTTCCGTCGTAGATGAGGCTCGCGCCGCACGAGGGACTACGCGGCGATCTCTTCCGGCCCACCCGCCTGCTCGCACATGTCGAGCGCACGTTGGGCGCCTAGGCGAAATTCCAGGTCAACGGACACGCCCTCGCAGGTACAGACCTCGCCGTTCACAATCTCGGACGGCTTGCGCGGCGTGGGCAGGCCCCCAAAGACCTCAGGGCACACCAAGAGGACCTCGGTCCCTGTACGCTCGCAGGCCTCGACCAACTCGCGATGATAGTTGTCGAGCCCATTATACTTGCAGCTCTCGCCCATCAAGCAGGCGCTCACCACGATCTTCATTTCCATCCCTCTCAAGCAAAACGCCCCATTTGAGAAAGCTGCTCAAATGGGGCGTCGGCGTTTACTGGCTCGGCCGCGGCTTTACTGCTGCTTGGGCATCAGCGGATTCTCGCGCGTGAGGAGGTTCATGAACTCCTCGCCCGTGATGGTCTCCTTCTTATACAGATAACGAGCCAGCTCGTGGAGCTTAAACTTGTTCTCCTTCAGAATCTGCAAAGCGCGGTCGTGCGCATCCTCGATCAGCTTGGCGACAATCGCGTCCACGCGCTCGGCCGTACCGGGGGCGCAGGTGAGCGACGTGTCCTGATTGAGATACGCGTTCTGCACGGTACCGAGCGCCATCATGCCAAACTCGTCGGACATACCAAAGCGCGTCACCATATTACGGGCGAGCTTGGTGGCCTGCTCGATGTCGTTGGCGGCGCCGGTCGTCATCTCTCCAAAGATGAGCTCCTCGGCTGCG
>CALLRY010000165.1:0-3044 GCA_938014285.1 uncultured Collinsella sp.
TTGGGAATCGCGCGGAAATCGTCGCGCCCGCGGTCCTTTTGCCCGTGCAGGTTAAAGCTGCAATGATCGGTCGCAATCGTATCGATCTCGCCGGCCACAAGCGCCTCGCGCAGTGCCGCACGGTCACCGGCATGGCGCAGCGGCGGGCTCATCACGTACTTGGCGCCCGCAAAGCCGTCCTCGCCCTGCTCCAAGTAGCAAGTATCGTCGAGCATCAGATACTGAGGGCAGGTCTCGACATAGATGTTCTTCTGCCCGCGCGCTTTGGCAGCGCGAATGGCCTCGAGCCCCAGCTTGGTCGAAAGGTGCACCACGTTGACTGGGGCGTCCCCGGCTAAGTGCGCCAGATACAGCAGACGACTCACGGCCTCGGCCTCGCACACGTCCGGACGGCTGAGTGCATGCCCCTCGGGCCCATGAATCCCCTGCTCGTACACGCGCTTCTGCAGCTCATTCACCAGCGTGCCGTTCTCGCAATGCACGCACAGTATGCCGCCAATACGCTTGAGCTCCTCCAGCACCTCGAGCGTCTCGGCATCGTCCAAGCGAAGGTGGTCATAGGCAAAGTAGGTCTTGAACGACGACACGCCCGCCTCGCGCATGGCCGAAAGATCGGCGCGGTTGCGCTCATTCCACTCGGCGAGTGCCATATGAAAAGCGTAGTTGGCCGTGCAGGTTCCGTCGGCGCGGCGATGCCACTCGGCCAAGGCATCGGGCATGGTCACGCCGCGATCGGCCGTCGCGTAGTCCACAATGGTCGTCGTGCCGCCGCAGGCAGCCGCGCGCGTGCCGGTCTCAAAGCTATCGGCTGTCCAATCCATGCCAGTCCAGCACTGCATGTGCGTGTGGCCGTCGATAAAGCCGGGAAACACCCAGCAGCCCGCGGCGTCCTCGACGGTATCGTCGGCGCCCGGCTCAATCGCTGCGGCGATCCGCACGATCTTATCGCCCTCCATGGCAAGATCGGCGCGGCGAAGCCCCTGGGGCGTCACGAGCGCGCCGTTTTTGATGATGATCATAATTGCTCCTTATTGATTGATGCAGTTGGCCACGTGATCAAAATACGAGCAGGCGGCAATATGCTCCGTTATGCGTCGCTGTCCCTTGACGGTATCGACGTCCCACAGCTCGTAGGCACGCGCTTCGACCAGCGCAACGTCGACGCGACCTTTGAGAATCGAGCCCCCGCCGTCTTTGCCCTCAAGACACATAAGTGCATCGAACAGTTCCGCCGGAAAGAGCACCGGGCTCGAAGGCTCACCGTTGCACGCAAGACGCACCGGATGTTTGCGGCCACGCTCGTCAAATGCACGAACCATAGCCTCAAAAGAATCCGAACTCACGAGCGGCTGGTCGCCCGGCAAAAAGAGGCAACCTTTCCAGTTGCGTTCGACTCCCCACGAAAGGCCCGCACGGACGCTTTCGCTGCGCAGCTCGCCATCGTGCAGCACGCACGGGCAATGCTTGTCCTCGCAAATCTGAGCGACCTCGGGCCAACGCGTCGAAACCACGACGTCAAAGCCCCGGGGAACCGAATCGATGGTCCGGGCAATCAGCGGCTCGCCATAGATATCGGCAAGCATCTTGTTAGAGCCAAACCGCTTGCCCTCGCCCGAAGCCATAATGACGCATCCAAGTTTCATGGTGATACCCCCCCCTGAAACCATCGTACCCATAACTCGCGCCGCGGGCATCCACATCGAAAGCGCTTATCCTGCACGCCCGCGATGCAAAAAGGGGGCACCCCGCCGGTTGGCAGAGCGCCCCCTTTACATGGCTTACCTCAACCCGGCTTTAGGCCTGGAGCCAACGGGCGGTGTTGCGCTCGTCGAGGGCCTTGAGGGTAGCGGCGGGATCGGCAACCTTCTGCAGGAACATCATGGCAGCGATGGCGTACGGCTTGTAGCTGGCCTCCTTGTACATGCCCACGCGGTGCATGTCGAAGACGTCGGCGTTGACCTCGCCGTGCTCGCAGGAGACACCGGAGATGTCGGCGGGCAGCGGGTGCATAAAGATGGTGTCCTGGCCGTTGGCAGTCTTCTCCATGAGCTCGGTCGTGGAGCACCAGTCCTGATGGGTAGCGTTCTGGGCGAGCAGCTCCTTCTCGAGCGCTGCGATGCCGGCGTCGTCGCCCTCAGCGTACAGGTTGGTACGCTTCTCCATGGCGGCAAACGGAGCCCAGCTCTTGGGGATCACGATGTCGGCGCCCTCGAAGGCCTCGGCCATGGTGTTGACCTGCTTAAAGGTGGTGCCGGACTCGGCGGCGTAGCCCTTGGCGCGCTCGACGACCTCGGGCATGAGGTCGTAGCCCTCGGGGTGGGCCAGGGTGACGTCCATGCCAAAACGGGGCAGCAGGCTGATCAGCGACTGCGGGCAGGACAGCGGCTTGCCGTAAGAGGGCGAATAGGCCCAGGTGACGGCAACCTTCTTGCCCTTGAGGTTCTCGAGGCCGCCAAACTCGTTGATGAGGTAGAGCATGTCGGCAGAGGACTGCGTGGGGTGATCGGAGTCGGACTGCAGGGAGATGAGCGTGGGACGGTGATCCAGAACGCCGTCCTCGTAGGCCTGCTGCACGGACTCGGAGACCTCGGCCATGTAGGCATCGCCCTTGCCGATGTACATGTCGTCGCGGATGCCGATGACGTCGGCCATGAAGGAGATCATGGTAGCGGTCTCGCGGACGGTCTCGCCGTGAGCGATCTGGGACTTCTTCTCGTCCAGGTCCTGCAGCTCAAGGCCGAGCAGGTTGGCGGCCTTAGAGAAGGAGAAGCGCGTACGGGTGGAGTTGTCGCGGAACAGGGAGACGGCAAGACCGGAGTCGAAAATCTTGGACGAAACGTTGTTCTCACGCAGCTCGCGCAGGGCGTCGGCGACGATGTAGAGAGCCTTGAGCTCATCGGTGGTCTTGTCCCAAGTGTGCAGGAAATCGCTGCCGTACATACCCTTAAAATCGAGGCCGTTCAGTTGCTCGACGAGCTCGGTAAACTTAGCGTCCATGGAAATGTCCTTTCTAAAGATGAAACGATCGCAATGAGTAGATGTGT
>CALLRY010000166.1:0-3042 GCA_938014285.1 uncultured Collinsella sp.
AAGCGCTTGGAACGGATATCGCCAGCAGCAAATAGACCTGGCGTGCGGGTCGCCATGGATTCATCAGTCAAAATGCCGCCATCAGGCGCCAGATCGACAAGATGCTCAACAAGCTCGGTATGGGGTTGCGTCCCGGTAAAGACAAAGATGCCAAACGAGCCAGGCTCAAAGGTCTCAGCATGCGTCTTACCGCTTGCATTGTCCTTGAACGTAATTGTCGTGGGCATCGCTTCACCAGAAAGCTCAACAATACTAGTTTGGTACCTAACTGTAATATTGTCCTTTTTGAGTACTTTCTGAACAACACCATCAGGCGCACGGAACTGGTCGCGGCGCAGCACGATGGTCACACTGCTGGCAATGTCTGACAGGAACAGTGCCTCTTCGCATGCCGAATTGCCACCACCGATTACAAAGACCTGTTTGCCGCGGAAGAACATGCCGTCACATGTTGCGCAATATGAAACGCCACGACCGCGATAGGTATCCTCGCCAGCGAAACCTGCCGGACGCGGCGTGGCACCCATGCAAGCGATAACGCTCGAGGCAAGCGTATCGCCCATATCGTGATGCACCGTAAACAGCGCTGCATCGGCATCGTAATCGATACCCGTAACCATGCTCCATGTAACCTGCGCTCCCAGCCCCTCTGCATGTTGCTGAAAACGCTCGCCGAGTTCGGCGCCACTCAAGAGCGGAATGCCCGGATAGTTCTCGACCTCATTGGTCGTGGCGATCTGTCCACCCGACATGCCTTGCTCAATCACGGTCGTCGTCAGGTTGGCACGCGCAGCGTAAATGGCGGCAGCATAGCCCGCGGGGCCTCCACCGATAATCGCAACATCAATCGGCTGATCGGTAGTCATGAAGAATCCTCTCGTCGAAACGTTGTCGTTCTTTGCGCTCATACCCAAATTTACGTGAACATGACACTCATGCACTACAATGATAAATCGCGTAACAAAGCTGAAGGGGAGTTATCGATGGATCAAACGCAGACGAGCAATAGCGCTCCCCTGCCCATGCAAGCCACTCCCCAACCGGAGCAAATGACCGTTTTACCTGCACAAAAACCCCTGGTAACCATTGTGCACGCATCAGTTGGATCGGGCCACAAAGCCGCCGCCAACGCGATTGCACAAGCATTTGACCTTATCCGCGGCACCAAGGGAATCCCTGAGGATATTGAAATTGAAGTGCTCGATATCCTTGATTTTGGACGTATTAAATTCGACGGCAATAAGACCGCGGCTTCTTTTACGGGAGCCACACGCCCCATTTACGACCTGACCTGGCGATATACGCTTACGGGGCATCTTCTCTGGGGTGGCGGCACGGCATGGTCGCGAATTATGTTCCCCGCCTTCAACGAATATATTCGTCGCCGCAGGCCTATAGCCGTGGTCGCAACGCACATCACAGCAGCCAATGTTGCCGTGGGCGCCCGCGTTATTACGGGTATCGATTATCCGGTCATCTGCGTACCAACAGACTATGAAGTCGAAGGCTTTTGGCCCCACAAGGACACCGACCTGTTCTGCGTGGCCAACGAGTTTATGGCCGAAACGCTGCGCCCCCGCAAAGTTCCCGAGTCAAAGATCCGCATAACGGGCATCCCCATCCGAGCCGGTTTCGATTCAAATTACGATCGCGAGGAAGAGCTGAGCAAGTTCAATCTCCCCATAGACAAAACCGTCGTATTGGTGATGGCCGGCGCCAGTTTGCCCCAACCATACGTGCGTTTCCGTGCCGCGATGGACCACACGCTCCCCTTCTTACGCAGCTTTGAGGACATGCACTTTGTCTTTTTACCGGGCAAGGATAAGGAATACGCCGCCCGACTCAAGACGCTCTTCGACGCCATGAAGCTCGACAACGTCACGGTTCTGGACTACGTGGACGACATGGCGGCCCTCATGCACGGCTGCGACCTGGCAATCCTCAAATCAGGCGGACTCACGGTCACCGAGTGCCTGTGCGCACACCTACCGATGATCCTACTGGGCAAATCGTACGGCCAGGAAAAGGCCAACACCACGATGCTCACCGGCATGGGCGCCAGCATGCACGTCACCACCGCACGCGAGCTCATCGTGACGCTTCGTCACCTGCACGACCACCCTGAGTCGCTCAAAGCGCTACTCATCAACGGCGAAGTACTACGCCGCCCCCACGCAGCCGAGGACATCGCCATCGCAACCATGGAGCTAGTAGGCAAACCCCAAAAGCGCAAACGAGCCTTCTGCCGCTTCTACTGGGGCGGAAAACCTGCTCATATCAGGTAGACGAAAGTCCGCTGCTCAGTGGGAGCCGCCCATATATCATTCCATGCTCAAACATTCTCGCGGGGCGCTCGCATCCCTCCCGCCCACCTCTCACACATATCATTCCATGCTCAAACATTCTCGCTTCGCTTCGCTCGCTGCGAAACTGCGCGTGGAACGATATGTGTGAGAAGCGGGCGGGCGTCTACTCGCTTGAAAACAATAATCAATCTTTCTGATATGCAGATGCGACAAAGGAGCAATCCCTTTGCCGCATCTGCTAACTGCAATTAATTACTTTGGTTCACCTTTGCAGCTTCTAATATGAGGATCCGGCGCAGCTGGCAGTGCGTAAACGCAGCTGACCGGCCCGACCGCCTATATATCGTCCCACGCGCAGTTTCGCAGCGAAGCGAGAATGTTTGAGCATGGGATGATATATAGGCGGTCGGGCCGGTCAGCGGACAGTACGTAAATGACTAGGCTACGCCGCTGGAGCCGAAGCCTCCTTTGCCTCGGTCGGTTTCGTCTAGTTCTTCTACTTCTACGAGGTTGACCGTGGGAACTTCTTGGATGACGAGTTGGGCTATGCGGTCGCCTTTGTTGATTTGGATGTTGTTGGAGGGATCCAGGTTGATGAGGATAACCTTGAGTTCTCCTCGGTAGTGAGCGTCGATGAGGCCCGGCGTATTGACTATAGACAGGCCCTGCTTGATGGCCAAGCCGCTGCGGGGCTGGACGAAGCCGGCGTAGCCATCGGGCAGGGCGATGGCCAGCC
>CALLRY010000167.1:0-1745 GCA_938014285.1 uncultured Collinsella sp.
GGTGGAAAGCTCAACGTGATACTTAAAGCCAAACTTCTGGTACACGGAGTCGATCAGGTTGACCACACCCACGATCTCGTCGGTCAGCTGGTCGGGACGCACAAACAGGTGAGCGTCGTCCTGGTTAAAGCAGCGCACGCGGAACAGGCCGTGCAGGGCGCCGCGCAGCTCGTGGCGGTGCACCAGGCCAATCTCGCCGGCGCGGATGGGCAGCTCGCGGTAGGAGTGCGGCTTGGAGGCGTACACCAGCACGCCGCCCGGGCAGTTCATGGGCTTAATGCAGTACTCTTCGTCGTCGATAACGGTGGAGTACATGTTGTCCTTGTAGTGGTCCCAGTGGCCCGAGGTCTTCCACAGCTGTTTGTTCATGATGAGCGGCGTGGAGATCTCCACGTAGCCGGCCTTATGGTGGATCTCGCGCCAGTAGTCCAGCAGCGTGTTCTTAAGGATCATGCCGTTGGGCAGGAAGAACGGGAAGCCGGGGGCCTCGTCGCGCATCATAAAGAGGTCCATCTCGCGGCCGATCTTGCGGTGGTCGCGCTTCTTGGCCTCCTCCAGCATGTGCATATGCTCGTCGAGCTCTTCCTTGGTGGCAAAGGCGACGCCGTTGATGCGGGTGAGCATCTTGTTGTCCTTGTCGCCCTTCCAGTAGGCGCCCGAGACGCCGGTGAGCTTAAAGGCCTTCAGCGCCTTGGTGTAGCAGATGTGGGGGCCGACGCACATGTCGATGTAGTCGCCCTGCTGGTAGAAGGTGATGTGGGCGTCGTCGTCCAGGTCGCCGATGTGCTCGACCTTGTACTTCTCGCCGCGCTCCTCCATAAGGGCGATGGCCTCGGCGCGGGGCTTCTCGTACACGGTGAACTTGAGGTTCTCCTTGACGATCTTCTTCATCTCGGCCTCGATCGCGGGGAAGTCGTCCTCGCTGATCTTGACGCCCTCGGGCAGGTCGACGTCGTAGTAAAAGCCGTTGTCGGTCGCGGGACCGTAGGCAAAGTCGGCCTCGGGATAGAGGCGCTTGATGGCCTGCGCCATGATGTGCGCGGCAGAGTGGCGGATGACGTGCGTGACCTCGTCCTGCGGGAGCTCGGCCACCGAACCGTCATTGTAGAGTGCCTTCATTGGTATGTTTTCTCCTCTCGGATGCCTGATGCAAGTGCGTGCGATGCGCTCGGCGTTTTTGACTTGCATCATTATAGGCAGGTTGCCTTGGTATACAAGCGCCCGCCGCACCTTAATGGCACGGCGGGCGATTTTCTACGCATGCTTCATCGTGGGGGGCGGGGTTGCGGGGCGCGCGCGGCTTGCGCGGGACGCGCGGTGCACGTGGCCTGCGGCCGGCCCGGCGATGGATGCGTTACTGGATGCGAGTTCGGCAGTAGGGGCAGACCTTCCAGTGCGCATCAAGCGGGCGATGGCAGCTGGGGCAGACATTGCGAACCTGGGTATCGCACACGGGGCAGACCACAAAGTCCTTCTCGATGGGGGCGCCGCACTGGGGGCAAGTGCCGTACTGGGCAAGCTGGCGCTCGCGCAGGGCCATATCCAGCTCCTGCTCCTCGCGGTCGGCCGCGTAGGAATGCGGGCGCAGGACCAGGTAGGCGATGAGGCCCACAAACGGGATGAGGGCGATGATGCCCCATGCCACGTAGGCGCTGGCGCCGCGGCGACGAGCGTCGATGAACACATAGACGACCGATAGCACGTACAGGGCGATGATAAAGCCAACAAAGGCATAGATGACGCCC
>CALLRY010000168.1:0-4284 GCA_938014285.1 uncultured Collinsella sp.
TCTTGGGCATATTGCCGCCATCGTTGCCAGCATTACCATTGCCGGAACCGGAATCGTTCTTACCGCCGCCATTGTTATCTTTGTTGTCGCCGGCACCATCTTTGTTGACACCGGTATTTTCCTTGTTGCCTCCAGCGATATCGGCGCCGTTGTTATTGTTCTCGACACCGTCGGACTTGTTGTCCTTCTCCTCGGAGTTGTCCTTCTTCTCCTCAGAACCAGAACCCTTATCCGTTTCGGACTTTTCGGATTTGTCCTCGGATTTATTGTCCTTAGAGTCGTCCTTCGCGGTATCGGTTTTCGTCACGGAGTTCTGACCGTCATTATCCTTGTTAGAAGACGAGTTGCCGCTTGGACCAGCCATTAAAGACCCCAGCGTGGAGCCAAACACTTCGGAAACAGAGGGCTTCTTGTTCGTCGGGGTGACGGGCGCATCCGTCCCCTTATTCGAATCATCCTTAGAGCTATCGGAACCAGAAGCGGTGACAGAACCAGACCCTGTGTTAGTGCCGGAGTCGCCACCGGCAGAGGAATCGCTCGAACCGTTGGAAGGTTTAGAAGAGCCATTGTCGGTCGAGCCGGAGTTGCTGTTACCGGTACCGGTAGCAGACCCGTTCGTCTCGCCCCCATTGCCCTCATTGTTATCAGTATCGGGCTTCTGCGCAGGCTGAGACTCCTCAGGAGTCTGGCTTGAATCAGGCGTCGAAGGGAACTCGGACACCTCAGGCTTCTTATCAGCCGCTTCGTTCTTCTCGTCCTCGGCAATATAGACCAGACAATCCTTGAGCTCATTGCGGTAGCGGTTCTTCCAGCCCTCGTGGTACTGAGGCTGGCTTGCATACTTGGTCGCCACGTTATTGACCACGCTATTGGAAAGCGCCGTCACAAACTCGCGGTCCGTCATGCTGTTGGAAAGCTTTGCCCAGCGGAAAAAGTCCTGGCAGCCACCGGTGCCGCACATATTGGTGATACTCCACACCATGCCCTTGACGCAGTCGGCGCGGCCGGAGATATCAATGCCGAGAGCGCTCTTGAGCCACGCCTCGGTCACCGCATAGTACGAGTTGTACGCATACGCATCCTGCAGCGCCGAGAACTCCTCGGGGTCAGTGTTGTAGGCGCCCAGGAAGGCATCCTGCGCAATACGGCCCAGCTCGGTAAGCTGACCGTTCGCATACATGGGATTGTTCGCGTTAGAAATCTCGCTGCCGCGATCGATCGCATCCTTGAGCATGCCGTACTTTGCAGAATCGTAGTTGTAGGCCTGCTTCATAAACGGGATGAGCGACCAGCGGCGATCGAACTGATAATAGCCCAGCGCGTTATAGCCGTCGCCATACGAAAAGCCCTGGTTATAGTTACCGTGGCTCTCGTATTTAGTGAAATACTTCATCTCGTCAGTCACGTTGACAAACGAGACGCCCTGGACCGACCTCAGCACGCCCGAGAAGGACTGCTGGGTGTACAGGCCCTTATCGATATTGGTGGCATCCGAGGCAACGCCCGGCATGGGCTCCTCGGCAACAGCAGTCACAGGCGCGGCAACGGCGCCAAACGAAAGCGCCAGCGTCAGGCCCGCCACAACCGCAGAATGCTTGGGCTGCATAAATCCTCCCTGCATTGGTGTAGTTAAAGTGCAGTTTGCAAAGATGAAATTAAGTATTACAGCTCGCCCGTTGTTGCACAACAACAACTCGGTAAACGGCAACAACCCTCCGCGAAATCTTAAGGAATTAGACAAACTGGTCGTCGGGCGCCAACAGAAGCTCGCCGTAACGTTTCGTCAGCCCGTCTCTCAACTGACAGAAAGCGGGAATATAGACGTTCAAGATGCGCTGAATCAAATCTTGAGCGAGCTTGTTGTCGTAGATATGGACGTTCGTATTGCGGTCTCTGAGCATATCCAGCCAGGCTGCCTCATCAATAAAGTCGTAGAATCGGTAGGACTCCTTCAAGATGGCACGAGGAGACCCCGACGCGGCAAGCGTGGCGCCCTCATACTCGAGCAGACGCTTAAGGAGCTTCCAGCTCAGTTCAAATTGAAGATTGAACTTATTAATCAATCCACTCTGAACAAAATCATTGTTGAGATCCTGATTGGGCGCATCCTCAAGATTCGCCAAGGCGCTAACAAAGTTCTCATATTTTTTCATACAGAATCACACCATCCTTGGCAATCTCATCGAGCAATTGCTGCGATAGGGACTCGTCGAGATTGACGACATCTACATCTAAAAGAGTATCAAGATGTTCCTCGATCAAATATGAGAAACGGCCGAAATCCCGGCAACCTGCTACGGCGATGTCAATATCGCTCTTGGGCAAGTTGTCGCCTCGAGCACGAGAACCAAACAACACGACCTTCTCGGCGTCACATTCCCGAGCAAAAACTTCGATTTGCTTGTACACCTTGTCGAGAGATGCCATTTGCACCCCTACAGCTTAATGTCAAAGTTGATTTCGGGGACGGCGGCCAGGTCGGCCAACGTCACGCCGTCGACGTACTTTTCGATCACGTCGTCCAGGCCGCGCCAGAACTTGACGGTCGAGCACAAATCGCTGCGGGTGCAGCTGTTGTCGATGCCGTCGCACGCCACGGGCGCCGTGCTGCCCTCGACGGCGCGCAGGATGTCGCCGGCACGCACCTCGGCTGGATCCTTGGCCATCATGTAGCCGCCGCCCTTGCCGCGCACGCTCTTAAGCAGGCCCGCCTTCATAAGCGGACGAACCAGCTGCTCCAAATACTTTTGTGAGATATGCTCACGGTCGGCAACCTCGCGCAAGGCAATCTTGCCCTCGGCGTCGCCCAGCGCCGCGATATAGATCATCAGCCGGAGGGCATAGCGGCCCTTGGAAGAAATGAGCATACCTACCCTCCCATCGCATCTGGGACAACATAACCAGGTCTGTTTGTCCCAAATCCTAAGTAAGTGGGACAAACAAACCTTGTTATTTTGTCCCACATCTAGAAAAGTCGAGTGGATTAGTCGGGTTTTCCCTTGACTAACGCCGAACCCATAGTAACTTTATTCCGAGAAGATTCCTAGGGTTTAGTACACCTATGAGTACACCATATACAGAGAGGGACAGCATGAGCGCAAATCCGCTGCTTTCCATCGATGGTCTCACCGCCTCCGTGGACGAGAAGACCATCCTCCACAATGTCAACCTCAACGTCGCCGCCGGTGAGACCCACGTGCTGATGGGCCCCAACGGCGCCGGCAAGTCCACCCTCGGCCACCTGGTCATGGGCGACTCCGTCTATACCGTCAACGACGGCCGCATCGTCTTTGACGGCCAGGACATCACCGAGCTCACCACCGACAAGCGTTCGCGCGCCGGCCTGTTTCTGAGCTTCCAGGCCCCGGTCGAGATCCCGGGCGTGCCGCTGTCGAGCTTTTTGCGTGCCAGCATCGCTGGCCGCCCCGGCCTGGAGATGAAGGGCAAGGAGTTCCGCCGTCGCGTCAAGGAGCTCGCGGCCGAGCTCAACATGGACACCGCCTACCTCAACCGTGAGCTGGGCGTGGGCTTCTCGGGCGGCGAGAAAAAGAAGGTCGAGATGCTCCAGCTTCTGCTGCTGCAGCCCAAGCTCGCCATCCTGGACGAAACCGACTCCGGCCTGGACGTCGACGCCCTTTCCACCGTCAGCCACGGCATGGACGCCTACCGCAAGAGCTGCGACGGCTCCATGCTCATCATCACGCACAACACGCGTATCCTGGAGCACCTGGATGTCGACCGCGTCCACGTTATGGTCAAGGGCCACATCGTACGCGAGGACGACGCCTCGCTGATCCCCTGGATCGACAAGAACGGCTTTGAGACCTTCGAGCGCGAGGCCGCCGAGCAGCGCGCCCAGGCCGAGTCCGCCGTTGCCGAGCAGCAGGCGTAAAGGGGCGACGCAATGACCAAGAACCGCACCGAGGTCGCGGACATCGACCGCAGCCTCTACGACTTCACCTATGGCGAGGAGGGATTCGAGCGCCTCGACGCCGGCATCACGCCCGACATCGTGCGCGAGATCAGCGCCAAGAAGGACGAGCCGCAGTGGATGCTCGACCTGCGCTTAAAGTCCCTCGAGATCTTCAATCGTTTTCCCGACCCGACGTGGGGCCCCTCCATCGAGGGCCTGGACATGGACAACATCGTCACCTACGTCAAGCCCAACACCGACCAAAAGCACGACTGGGAGTCGGTGCCCGACGACATCAAGAACACCTTTGAGCGCTTGGGCATCCCCGAGGCCGAGCGCAGCTACCTGGCGGGCGTCGGCGCGCAGTACGA
>CALLRY010000169.1:0-1434 GCA_938014285.1 uncultured Collinsella sp.
AAGGATTTACCTTGATCGGGGCAATCTGAACAAAGGTCATAAGCAAAAGGAGCGTCCCGCCGCTCCATCCCAAGATCTCTCCCATGTTCATGTCATGTCCCTCCAAAGTGCTTATCGCGCCGTATTGGAGGTACCGTTGACAATCTTGCTCATATCGCACAGACTGTCAATCAGATCGGAAATCTTGTCCATATCGAGATCATAATTTACAGTATCGGCAGAAGCCTTAACCATAGCCATGACCCATTCCTTCCGATCTGCACCCTTCTCGAACATCGTCTCGGCGCGTTCCATGTAACTGGTAACGAGCTTAACAACTTCCGGCCAGTTTTTGTCCTGGATCGTTTTCTGCACATACTTCACCAGCTGGATTGCCAGCGGGATGGTTGCGGCAAGACCAGACAACACCGATACAATCAGTCGTACCCATTCAGAATCCATAGCACTCTATCCTCCTTTTTTTATATTGCAGGGCTTTCTTTGCTGCCCTCTATGCCGTCCTCACAAAAATTGTGTGCTTTAGCAGTTGCGAATTTAATTCCTTCTCCATCAGCACCAGAGTTTTCTACCTCGCTCTTGTGTACAATTTTACTGAGCACAATACTGCAGGCAGTTCCTATCGGGGCAAAAGCTGCTGTGTAGCAAGCCAGTGCCCCAGTATACCCATATACGATACTCAGTCGAGCAAGGTAAAAGCCGCCGGCCAATCCAGCGGCAAGGAAAATCATGATACATACAGCAAGCCAGTTGGTAAATCCAAGGCGTGGCCTCTTCGATTTCGGCTTGCTTTTCTTCTTACCACGCTCGATTGAGATGGTCATTTTACGCCTTACCCATCATCTGAGTCCAACGATAAAGAACGGTGACGAACTGCTCGCGGGTCAAAATGTCGCCCCACATACAATTCGGCTCGCCATTGACGGCTGTACCATTGCCGGCGATCAGGCCATTCTTCGTTGCCCACTCGCGTGCTTCTGCGCTGTATGCGCTTGCGTCATTGTCCTGGAGTTCCTTACGCATTTCGCCCCAGAGTTCTTTGAAACGTGTTACATCCATGTCATCATCCTCCGTTTCGCCATTGAGAATTTCCTGAACTTCCTTCCGCAGAGCATCCATGCTCTTGCCATGCTTCGGCCACCACTGCCCCACGTCGCCATGGTTAGAGCCGTAGCCGGCACGATATGACTCTGCATGATCGCTGATCCCAGAAATCGGATATCCGAATTTCTTGACCATATAGACATTCCATGCCACGACCATTTTCCACATCCGGTCGAAATAGCCCTGGTTTTTCGCCACGTCGTATCCGACCATCGTGCCGCCAGCATAGGTGTGGCCTGCGGGTTCGCAAATCTCCCACTGCACCTTCGTGTTATTCCACGAACCCTTACTGCCGGAACCGCATCCCCACGGGCGACCATTCCATTGCAAAGC
>CALLRY010000170.1:0-5094 GCA_938014285.1 uncultured Collinsella sp.
CCCGACGTGCCCCACCAACTACGAGCCCGACCTTAAGGTGGGCGAGTGCAAGGTGTGCGCCGAGGCCGGACGCCATGGTGATCTGATTGCACACAAGAGCGAGAAGAGCGGCAAGCGCTTTATCCGCTGCACCAACTACGATGACTGCGGCGTGAGCTATCCGCTGCCGGCGCGCGGCAAGCTCGAGGCGACGGGCGAGACCTGCCCCGAGTGCGGCGCCCCCATCGTGGTGGTCAACACGGCGCGCGGTCCGTGGCGTATCTGCGTCAACATGGATTGCCCGACCAAGGAGAAGAAGCCCGCCCGCGGCCGCAAGGCTGCGACCAAGGCGAGCACGACGAAGAAGACCACGGCAGCCAAGAAGACTTCGACCGCCAAGAAGTCGACCGCCAAGAAGACTGCCGCGAAGAAGACGACCACCAAGAAGGCGGCCGCCGACAAGTAACCGAGCACATATAGACACGGCGGGGCCGGGCGCGCAAATGCAAATGCGAGCCCGGCCCCACTTCTAAGTTGCGGTGAAATAGGGACTGTTTTTGCTGGCAAAAGTCCTAACTAATCCCTATTTCACCGCAAGTTTTGATCAGTTGTTGGGATTAGTTCACCTCGACGGGCTTGGCGCCGGGATAACGGTCCTCAAAGTCTAGGCGGTACTTATTGTCATTGGTGCCCGCCACGTTGTCGCGTGACAGCGGCGCCACGATCTCATTCTTGTGGTCCGCGGGCTTTGCGTACTTTAAGCTGATCTCCCAGGCATCGCAGATCGCATCGATGCGGTGATCCAGGTCGTCGTACAGAGCAATGATGTCCTTCCACGAGCTGTAGTTCTTAGAGCTTGTGGGGACGTCCAGGTCCTCGACAATGTCGTAATACTGCTCGATGGTGTCCTCCGTGCGCTCGGCGACGTCAGCGAGATTTTGACGGGTGGTACGATCCTCTTCCAGATAGCTGCCATTAAACGTCTCTGCGCAGGCACGGACCTGGCTATCGAGATCTTCCAGCAGGTCGTAGTATTCACTCAGGCGACGGTAGAGGTTCTGTTCGGAGAGGCTTGCTTCGCCGCCATCCTCGTCGTCATCGTCATCATCGTCGTACAGGCTGTTGGGATTGCCGAGAGGCTTTAGATCATCGTCGTCGACGTCATGGTGCAGCTTAGCTACCTCGGCAGTCGTCTGCGTAGCGGAGTTGTCGAACGGCTTGATCACAAAAAAGATGACCAAGGCGATGATGATTGCCACCAGCACAACGATAACGGCGACAAGCGCCCTGGTAGCGCTCTTTTTTGCGGCGGGGGCCTGCGGTGAATCAGACGCGTACGCAGACGCCGGTTGTTGTTGGGCCGGGGTGCCCGCGACGGGTATGCGCTGCGTCGTTTCGACCGCTGCGGGGCCGGCAACGGGGTCGGGGCGATAGGCGAGGGGGTCGTCCGGCTTAGCTTGCGGCGTATCGAGGGAGCCGGTCTGCTCAAACGCGGGTTGGTCATTGCTTGCGGTTGTCTGCTCAACGGGTGCACCGCATGAGGTGCAGAACTTGGCATCATCTGCAAGAAGCTTGCCGCACGAGGCGCAATACCGAGACATTGCCACTCCTTTCGCCACATTTCAATGCAATACGATGATTATACCCAGCGTCCAAAATTCCCCATCATAAGTTGCGGTGAAATAGGGACTGTTTGGCGGTCTCAGGGCTTCAACCAGTCCCTATTTCACCGCAACTTTGGAAAGGCACCATTAGCCATTGGGGACGCGCCGAGCACTGGGGTATCATGGCTTGGTTGATATATCTGCATTTACGCGCCTTGTAGGAAGGGGCTGCGCCCATGGCTTTTGAGCCCGCTCAACATAGCTTTATCACGCTCGAGGGCGTCGATGGCGCCGGTAAGTCCACGCAGGCGCGCCTGCTGGCTCGCGCGCTCGAGCTCGCTGGCTACCAGGTTGTGAGCCTGCGCGAGCCGGGCGGTACCGCCATTAGCGAAAAGATCCGTGCTCTGCTGCTCGACCCCGCCAATACGGCGATGGGCGACACCTGCGAGTTGCTGCTCTACGAGGCAGCGCGCGCCCAGTTGGTGCACGAGGTCATCGCACCCGCCCTTGCTGTCGGCAAGGTGGTCCTGTGTGACCGCTTCTACGATTCCACAACCTGCTACCAGGCGTTTGCCGACGGCCTCGATCGCCAGATGGTGCGCGATGCCAATAACCTGGCCGTCGCGGGAACACACCCGGCGCTCACGCTCGTCTACCACATCACGCCCGAGCAGGCGGCGCTACGCATGGCAGCCCGTGGCGCGGCAGATCGCATGGAGGCAAAAGGCATGGCATTCCAGGAGCGTGTTTACGAGGGGTTTAGCGCCATTGCCGCCGAGGAACCAAATCGCGTAAAGCTCATCGACGCCACCGCGACCATAGAGGAAGTCTTTGCGAAGACGGTCGAGCAGGTTCGCGCGTACGGTCTCGACATTCCGCAAGACGCCGTCGTCGCCGCGCTTGCCCAGGAGGCCGAGTAACATGGCCTCCGCTCAGGCAAGCCTGCTGGCCAAGCTCGACACCCAACAGCGCGTGCGCGATTTTTTGACCAACGCCGTCGCCAGCGGCCGCGCGTCGCACGCCTACCTGTTTTTGGGCGCTCCCGGCGCTGGCAAGCTCGATGCCGCATGGGCGCTCGCCCAGGCCTTCCTGTGCGAGCAGGACGGCTGCGGCGCATGCGACAGCTGCGTACGCGTTGCTCGGCATACGCATCCCGACGTGCACTATTACACGCCCGAGAGCGCCACGGGCTACCTCATTGCCCAGACCCGCGAGCTGCTCGATGATGTGTCGCTGGCGCCCATCCGTGCCAAGGCTAAGGTCTACATCATCGACCGTGCCGAGCAGCTGCGTGCTAACACTGCCAACGCACTGCTCAAGACACTCGAGGAGCCGCCCGAGGGCGTTATGTTCATCTTGCTGGGCACCTCGGCAGACGTGATGCTGCCTACCATCGTGAGCCGCTGCCAGTGCGTGCCGTTTCGGCTGGTGTCGCCCGCCGTTGCCGCGCAGGCCGTGAGCCGCGCGACGGGTCAGGATCTCGCGCGTTGTCGCATGGCGGTCGCCGTGG
Source organism: uncultured Collinsella sp. (assembly GCA_938014285.1). Taxonomy (GTDB): domain Bacteria; phylum Actinomycetota; class Coriobacteriia; order Coriobacteriales; family Coriobacteriaceae; genus Collinsella. Next base: position 3,094 of record CALLRY010000170.1, read on the forward strand.
CGGGGAGTCCCACGCGCGGCATCGAGTTCCTTAAGAGTGCCGAACGCCAGGACGCCCGCCGTCAGATGGTCCGTGCCATCGACTCACTCATTGCCGCCGACGAGGCCGACGTGCTCAGTCGCGCCAAGTCGCTCATCGTCGCCGTTAAGGCTCCGCTCGCCGAGGTCAAATCCACGCAGGAAAAGGTGCTCGAGCAAAATGCCGATTACCTGTCGCGTGGAGCATTGAAGCAGCTTGAGGACCGCAACAAGCGCGAACTCAACGCGCGCGAGCGTTCGGGTATCATGGAAGCGCTGGCGAGCGCACGGACGCTCATGCGCGACGTGCTGCTGACGCTTCAGGACGAGGCAGCCGACGTCGTGAACGAAGACGTGCGCGACACGATCGGGCGGCTTGCCGCGACGACGAATGTTGCGGGTGCCACGCGGGCACTCGAGGCAGTCGCGACCGCCGAGCGCAACATCGCCAGAAACGTTACTCCCCAGCTGGCCATCGAGGTCATGCTGTTCGATATCAGGAAGGCACTGAAATGCCGTTAGTCGTACCCGTTAAGTTTACCTACGCCTCGCGCGACCTGTGGTTTGACCCGCAGGATCTGGATATCCTCGAGGCCGATTATGCCATTTGCTCCACCGAGCGCGGGACCGAGATCGGCCTGGTCACGGCCGATCCCTTCGAGGTGCCGCAAGATGAGATCGGCCAGCCGCTCAAGCCCGTGCTGCGCGTGGCGAGCGACATCGACCTGCAGCTTGCCGACGACCTGGCCATCCAGGGCGACGAGGCGATGGTCGATTTCCGCCGTCTCGTCAAAGAGCTCGACCTCGAGATGAAGCCGGTCGGCGTCGAGTACCTGTTTGGCGGCGAGAAGGCCGTGTTCTACTTTGCGGCCGAGGAGCGCGTCGATTTTCGTCAGCTCGTCAAGGACCTGTCCTCGACGCTGCACATTCGCGTCGACATGCGTCAGATCGGCGTGCGCGATGAGACCCGCCTTGTGGGCGGCTATGCCCAATGCGGACAGGAGCTCTGCTGCACGCGCTTTGGCGGACAGTTTGAGCCCGTCTCGATTCGCATGGCAAAAGAGCAGGACCTGCCGCTCAACTCGTCCAAGATCAGTGGCGTTTGCGGCCGCCTGATGTGCTGCCTGCGCTATGAGTTCGAGGCGTACAAGGACTTTAAGAGCCGTGCGCCCAAAAAGAAGACGCTCATCGATACGCCGCTTGGCAAGGCGCGTATCCAGGAATATGACACGCCGCGTGAGCAGCTGGTGCTGCGCCTGGAGAACGGCAAGGTCTTTAAGGTCAACCTGGCCGATATGACGTGCTCGGAGGGCTGCAAAAAGAAGGCCGCCGAACAGGGCTGCAACTGCCGCCCCGACTGTGTGACGCGCGATGTGCTCGAGCGCATCGAGTCGCCCGAGATGCGCCTGGCGCTCATGGAACTCGATCGCGAGAACGGCGTTGACGTGGGCGATGGCCTGTCGAGTGCCGATCGTCTGGCCGGCACATCGATGCCCAAGCGCCGTCGTCGCGATGCCGAATCCGATGCTCGCACCGCTCAGGGCCAGGGCGAGGGCCGTGGCCGTGGAAAGGGCCGCGGCAAGGCCGAGGCACCCGAGGCCGAGGAGGCAGCTGGTGGCCGTCGCCGCCGCAAGCGCGCGGCGTCCGTCGACAATGGCGAGGCCGCGGGTAAGAACGCTTCCCGCGAGCGCGAGGCTCAGCAGCCCCAGCAGCAAAACCGCGGCGGTGGCATGAACCCCACGCGTCGTCGCCGCCGTCACCTGTCGAGCGAGGCGCCGCAGCCGCTCGCGAGGCCGGTGCCGCTCCCAAGGGTGGCTCGGGTTCCGACGCGCCTGCCGACAAGGGCGGCAAGCCGCGTGGTGAGGAGGAGCGCATGCCACGTCCGCGTCGTCGCCATTCCTCGGGCACGCAGCAGAAGCCCTCGGTTCCTTCTGTGGCCGATCAGGTTTCGGATGGCGAAGTCAAGGTCACGCGCCGTCGTCCC